>JBKPQP010000234.1:0-4092 GCA_046734155.1 Actinomycetota bacterium
CGCCGTGCGGCGGCACGTCGTGAAGGGCGACCGGTTCGTCCGCACGGGCCGTTGGAGCGGATCGTGGTCGGAGGGCGGGCTCGCGGAGGAGCTGACGGGCTCGACGCTCGGCATCCTCGGGCTCGGCCGGATCGGCAGCGCGGTCGCGCGCCGCGCGCGGGGGTTCGAGCTGCGCGTGCTCTACTCGCGGCGGCTGCGGGCGGACAGCGACCTCGGCGAGTACCGCGACGTCGAGGCGCTGTTCGAGGAGTCCGACATCGTCTCGATCCACGCGCCGCTGAGCCCGGACACCGAAGGGCTGGTGGACGCACGGCGCCTCGCGCTGCTGCGGAACGGCGGGTGCCTCGTCAACACCGCGCGCGGGGAGATCGTGGACGAGCGAGCCCTGGTGGCGGAGCTGGTCTCCGGCCGCATCAGCGCGGGCCTCGACGTCTTCGCGCACGAGCCCGAGGTGCCGCCCGAGCTGCTCGACCTGCCGAACGTCGTCCTGACGCCGCACATCGGCAGCGCCACGCGGCAGACGCGCGAGGCGATGACGCGCCTGGTGGTCGACAACCTCCTGGCGGTCGAGCGCGGTGAGCCGCCGCTGACGCCGGTGGCCACCGTCTCGCCGGAGGCCCGGTAAGGGCCAAACCCGTGGGCGCGGACGACACCGACACACGAAGCCAGCGTGAGCGAATGCTCGCCGGCGACCTGTACATCGCCGACGACCCGGAGCTCGCACGCGACGCGCTGCGGGCCGCGGAGCTGACGAAGGCCTTCAACGACTCCTCGCCGTCCGACTCGACCGAACGGCGCCGGATCCTCGTCGAACTGCTTGGCTCGCTCGGCGAGGGAACCGAGATCCGGCCGCCTTTCTACTGCGACTACGGCTACCACACGCACGTCGGTGCCGGGACGTTCGTGAACTTCGGCCTCGTTGCGTTGGACGTCGCGCCGATCCACATCGGGGACGACGTCCAGATCGGCCCCTACGTCCAACTACTTACGCCGACACACCCGCTCGAGCCCGAGGAACGCCGAGCGAAGTGGGAAGCGGCAGAGCCGATCGAGATCGGCGACAACGCCTGGCTCGGCGGCGGCGTCATCGTCTGCCCTGGAGTCACGATCGGTGCGAACACGGTCGTCGGCGCGGGCGCGGTCGTCACGAGCGAGCTCCCGGCCAGCGTCCTCGCCGTCGGCGCGCCGGCGCGTGTCGTGCGCACGCTCGGGTAGCGTCTCCAGCGGTGGGCTACGCGTTCGGGTCGATCGACGAGATGGGCGACGGCGTCTTCCGGAAGGTGCGCCGCGAGCTCGGGGTTACGGCCTTCGGCGTCAACGTGATCGTGCTGGAACCCGGCGTCGTCGCCCGGCCGCACTACCACGAGGAGCAGGACGAGCTCTACTTCGTCCACGCCGGCCGCGCACGCGTCGCGCTTCCGGGCGAGGCGCGCGAGCTCGGGCCCGGTGAGCTCTGCCACGTCGAGTCGACCACGCCGCGGCAGATCACGTCCGTCGGCGCCGAGCCGCTAGTGATGCTGGTCGTCGGCGCGAAGGGCGGCTACGTCGGCCGCGACGGCCGGCCGGCAGATCCCGCGACGCTCGGCTAGAAGCGAACGGCTGCTCGGCGCAGCTCGCCGAGGCGGCGGCCGTAGAACGCGAGCCCGATCATCGCCGCGAGCGCGGTCGCGAGGCTGCCTGCCGCCGGCGTGAAGACCGAGGCCGCAGCCGCCGAGGTCCCTCCGTGCCCGGCCATCGCCAGCGCGCCGAGCGCCGCGCCTTGGTAGAGGCCGACGTTCCCCGGCAGGAACGGCATCGTGTTCGCGAGCCCCGTCACGACCATGTACAGGAGCGCCGCGCCGACGCCGACGTGGACGCCGACCGCGTGCAGCAGGAAGAGGATTCCGAACCAGCGCGCGACCCACGTGAGCACGAGGATCAGGCCCGCGCGCAGCATCACTGAGGCCGGGGCCGCGGCACCGGCCAGGAACGAGCCGACGCTCTCCGGCAGCCGGTGACCGAGGCGGTGGTGAACGAGCGACGCGACGACGAGCCCGCCGGCAGCGAGCGGGAGCCCGACGAGCATCGTGATCTTCGCCCACGCCGGGACCGGCAGGAAGAACGCCGACGCCGCGCCGACGAGCACGAACGCGACCATCTCCAGCAGGTGCGCGCAGAGCAGGCTTCCACCAGCACGCGAGAAGCCGGGCCAACGCGGGCCCGAGGCGACCTTCAACACGGCGACCTTCGACGCCTCGCCCATCCGGCCGGGCAGGACGGTGTCGAGGAACGAGCCGACGGAGCTGGCCGCGTACATCGCGCGGAAGCCGACCGGAGAGCGCACGGTCGCCGTCCAGGCGAGCGCTCGCAGCGGCTGTACCGCCGCGGCGATGATCAGCCCAGCGAACAGGTAGCGCCAGTCCGGGGTCGCAGCGGCCGAGAAGACCTTCGTGCCGGTGCGCGCAGCAAGCAGCGCGATCCCGGCTACCGAGACCAGCATGACTGCGACAAGCAACTTGCGGCGCCCCATCACTCCCACGGCATCGGCAATTCGCCGCCACGAGGCCAACCCCTGGAAGGGGGACATGCGTGAACAGAGAAGAGGGGGTGTGGGCCGCATCAGGGCAGGCCACACGACATGCCCGAATCGGGCGACCGCGACCCACCCTAGCAGCGATCATGGCCGGGCGCCGACAATGACCGGCAACCCGACTCTCGACGAGCTCCGCAAGCTGCGCGCATTCGAGTGCCGTTTGACGCCGGACCGCGCGCTCGGCTCGCTGGACGAAGCCGAGGAGTTCCTCCTCGACCGCGGGCTGCTCACGCGCACGATCGACAGCGCACTGCCGAGCCTGTTCGCGGCCTGCCACGAGGAGCCGTACGCGCCCGACAAGCCCGGCTTCGGGCAGTGGCCGCGGACGAAGTTTCCCTGGTTCGGCGAGCTCGGCGCCCGCGGCTACGCCATCCTCGCGGTGCACGGCGGCAAGAGCCTGCTCGTGACCGGGCAGACGGCGCGGCTGCTCGACCCGCTCTGCCGCGACGAGCTGGGTCAGCGCCGCGACAACCCGTTGTTGCGCCATCTCGCCGAGGCCGGGCCGTCCGAGCTCGAGGACCTGCAGCTCGAGCTCGGCCTCGCACCGAAGGAGCTGCGCCGGCTGCGCACGCCGCTGGAGCGCTGCGGCGCGGTCGTCTCGCGCAGCATCGTCTACGAGGAGCCGCACCGGCACACGAGCCTGCTCGCGCGCTGGGACCAGGTCTTCCCGGAGCCCACCGAGGGCGGCGGCCTCGAGGAGCTGGTCGTCGCGGCGGTCCGAGCCGCGGTGCTGGCGCCCGAGCCGGAGGTCGCGCGCTGGTTCTCGTGGCCGGTTCCCCAGGGGCTGCTGGACGACCTCGTCGACGCGGGCGGCCTTTGGCGTCCGGAGGCGGGATGGCTGGCCGCCGGGCGTTAGCATCGAAAACCGGCAACGAGGAGTCGCACATACATGCCTCAGATCGAGCTCCAGCCCGTCGAGAAGATCCGCGTGACGGTCCTGATGGACAACGTCACCGATCCGCTGATTCCCGACCAGGACCCAGTGACTCGGCTCAGCTGGCCGAAGGTGCTTACCGACCCGGCTGCTCGGGCCCCCGCGCAGTTTGCACCCGACGGCGTGCCCGACTACCTGATTGCGGAGCCCGGCTTTTCCGCGCTCGTGCGGTTCGAAAAGGACGGGAGCGAGCGGACGCTGCTGTTCGACACCGGCGTTTCGCCCACCGGCATGGTCGAGAACATGCGCCGGCTCGGGCTCTCCCTGCAGGACGTGGAGGTGATCGTCCTCAGCCATGGCCACTGGGATCACGTCACCGGGATGGAGGGCGTGGCGCACGTGCTCGGACGTGCCGCTTTGCCGGTGATGATTCATCCGGAGTTCTGGAGCCGGCGCAGGATCCGCTTTCCCGGGCTCGACCCGGCCGAGCTCCCGTCGACGAGTCGATCGGCCCTCGAGGGAGCCGGCTTCGAGATCGTCGAGGAGCGTCACCCCTCGTTCCTGCTCGACGGCTCCGTGTTGATCACGGGCGAGGTCGACCGGACGACGGAGTTCGAGACCGGCTTCCAGGGACACGACGCCTTCC
>JBKPQP010000235.1:0-3649 GCA_046734155.1 Actinomycetota bacterium
AGAGCACCGTGAACGGGTCGTCAGGTGACCAGCCGGGTGCGAAGACTCGGTCCTCGGCGCCGACGAACGCGACGTCGATCCGGTCATGCGGGAGGCCGGCTAGCTCCGCGAGGTGGTCCGCGTGCACACGTGTGTCGGCGACGACGAGGTCGGCGGCGCGAAAGGCCTGGCGATCGACTGCCGCGAGCGCTCGTGCGGCCGCCGAGCCGGGTCGGAAGCGGCCGCGGTCGGCGACAAACGTGTCGGCGAGCGAGACGAGTGGGTTGAAGACGATCGGCCGGCCGCGGGCGGCGCGCCGCGCCGCCGGGAGGTCGAAGTGGCCGGGGTAACCGACGATCAGCGCGTCGTAGGTCGAGCTCGGCCTTTGCAGCAGCCGAAGCTCCGCGGCCGCGAGCCGGGCGGCGGCGCCCAGCCCCGCGCGCCAGCTGTCGCGCCGGCCGTCCCAGACCGCGACGTGGTGCTCGTCGACCTCGACGCCCGCGCCTCGCAGGCAGGAGATCACCTGCGCGTTGCGTGGGTAGTCGCGCTCGTAGGTGCCGAAGTAGAGGACGCGCATCAGCGTGGGGGCCGCCGTTCGCCTCAACCCGTGTGGTTAAGGCGCACCCGGCCTCCTCCCCACTGCGACCCTATCCCGCCGCGGCGCACGCATGTGTGTCGCCCTCGTGCCGAAAGCGTGACGGCTAGCTCAGCACGTCCTCGACGTCCCGCTCTATCCGCTCCCGCGGCCCCGCCCGCTCCTCGTGCTGGCTCGTGATCAGCTCGCTGATCAACCCGAGCGAGAAGAACTGCAGCCCCACGACCACGAGGAGCACGCCGAGGATCAGCAGCGGCCGCTGCCCGATCGAGTGCCCGTCGATCTTCAGGGCGGTCAGGTACAGGAGCACGCAGAAGCCGAGCGCGCCCAGCAGCAGGCCGAGGCCGCCGAACAGGTGCAGCGGTCGATAGCGATAGCGGCCGATGAACGAGACCGTCAGGAGGTCGAGGAAGCCGCGGACGTAACGCTCCATCCCGTACCGCGAGCGGCCGTGTTCGCGCGGCCGGTGGTTGACGGGAAGCTCGGCGACGCGGTGGCCGCGGTAGTATGCGAGCACCGGGATGAAGCGGTGCAGCTCGCCGTAGAGCCGTAGCTCCTGGACCACCTCGGCGCGGTAGGCCTTGAGCCCGCAGTTGAGGTCGTGCAGGCGCAGGCCCGAGACGCGCCCGGTCACCCAGTTGAAGATCTTCGACGGCACACGCCGGGTGAGTGGGTCGCGGCGCCGCGTCTTCCAGCCGCTGACGAGGTCGAACCCCTCGTCCAGCTTCGCGAGCAAGCGCGGAATCTCCGCCGGATCGTCCTGCAGGTCGGCGTCGATGGTGACGACTACGTCGCCCTCGGCGTGCGCGAAGCCGGCCGCAAGCGCCGCCGCTTTGCCGAAGTTCTTGCGCAGGCGGATGACGCGCACGTTGTCGTGTGCGCTGTGGAGCCGGGTCAGAGCCGCGTAGGAGCCGTCGGTCGAGCCGTCGTCGACAAACACCGCCTCCCACGGCTGCTCGAGCGGCTGGAGAGCCGACTCCAGTTCGTCGTAGAGGAGCGCGACCGTCCGCTCCTCGTCGTGAACGGGCACGACTACCGAGATCATCGGCGGCTCAGCGTATCCGGCGCGCGTACGGTATGCGCGGTCGTGGCCGAGCTCCTGACCATGGACGAAGCGCAGCGGCTCGTGCTCGAGCGCGTCCGCCCGTTGTCGTCTGAGCGAGTTCCCCTGGAGCTCGCGGCCGGCCGCGTGCTGGCCGAAGCGGCTCGCGCGGCCGTCGATCTCCCGCCGTTTCCGAGCTCGGCGATGGACGGTTTCGCGGTTCGTGCGGAGGACACTCCGGGAACACTGCCGGTCGTCGCCCGTGTTGCAGCCGGCCGACCCGCGCCACGCGCACTCGCACCGGCGGAGGCGATGGCGATCGCGACCGGCGGCGTCGTTCCGGAGGGCGCCGACGCCGTCATCCCCGTCGAGTATGTTGTCGATTATGACAACGAAGTGCAGATTCCAGATGCCGCAGTGGTGGGCGCAAATGTCCGTCCTCGCGGCGGTGATCTCCATGCCGGCGACGAGGTCGTGCCGGCGGGCACGCGCCTCGGCCCCGCGCAGCTGGGAGCGCTGGCAGCTGCCGGTGTCGCGGAGGTCGTTTGTGGCGCGATCCCGAGGGCCGCCGTGGTCGCCACGGGAACCGAGCTTCGCCGACCGGGCGAGTCGCTCGGGCCCGGCGAGGTCTACGAGGCGAACGGGCTGATTCTCGAGACCCAGCTGAGGTCGGCAGGCGCTTCGGTCGAGCGTCTGGCGGCTGTGGCCGACGACGAGGACGCCCATCGCGAGGCGATCGCGCGCGGGCTCGAGCACGACGTGCTCGTGACCTCGGGCGGAGTCTCCGTGGGCCCGCACGACCTCGTCCGGCGAGTGGAGTCCGAGCTGGGCGTCGAAGAGGTCTTCTGGCGAGTTGCGGTCAAGCCGGGCAAGCCGGTGTCCTTCGGCGTGCGCGAGCGGACGCTCGTATTCGGGCTACCCGGGAACCCGGTCTCGTCGCTCGTGGCGTTCGAGCTCTTCGTGCGGCCATGCGTCCAGGCGCTTCAGGGCGCTGCCGACCCCTTGCCCCGGTTCGAGCCGGGGGTGCTTGCGGCAACGATGAAGCGAAACCCCGCGCGCGACGAACTCGTGCGGGCCCGACGCAACGCGAGCTCGGATGCCGCCGCGGTCGAGCTCGAGCCCGTTGTCGGCCAGGACTCGCACATGATCGCCCGCTCCGCCGCAGCGGACGTGCTCGTGCTGATTCCGCGCGGCGACGGCGAGCTGGAGGCCGGTTCGCCCGTGCGCTACCTCAGGCTGCCCTGAGGACGCTCACCCCTGCGCCGAGGCGAGCGGGGCGGCGGCCAGCGTTGCGGTGGGCGGTCGGAAAGCCGGCGCGCCACGCGGGCTGACCCGCACCAGGCGTGCGTAGGCGATGTACCGGTGCGAGGCGAAGAACCGCGGATGGCAGGCCTGCAGCTCGACGACCTCGTGACCGTGGGAGCGGAGGACCGAGAGGTCGTTCGCCAAGACGATCCGGTGCTTGAACACGCGGTAGGTGAACGTCCCGTACGGCACGTCGAGCGTCACTGGGTCGCCGGGCTTGAGGCGCTCGATGTGCGCGAACGGTGCGAGGTATGTCGTGCGGTGGCCGGCGATGTAGACGAGCTGTCCTTCGCCCGGCATGTACGTCCGGCGGTCGCGGCCGGGGCCTTTCCTTAGCGACGCATCGTCGGTTCCCTCCACGAACACCATGTTCAGCCCGAGTCGCGGGACTCGAATGCGGCCGATGCCCTCCCCACGCTTCGCGTTCGCTCGGTAGCGCCATGCCTGCGCTCGGATCTGCGCGGTCGTCGCGGCGAGCGACGCTCCAGGCTTGACCGGGGGCGCCTGGTACGCCTCGGCTTTCCGCTTGTAGCTGTCCGAGAGCTGGTGTTGCCTCCAAGTCGTGTAGAGCGCAGTGAACGGGTCCTGCCAGCGCCAGACCACGACGACCCAGACGAGCACGGCCACGCCGGCGATTGCCAGCAGCGTCCCCGTGATCCTCGCGAACCGTCTCAACGTCAGCCTTCTTGTGCTCGGCGCGCCTCGCTCGCTCGTCGAGCTCGCGCTGC
>JBKPQP010000236.1:0-3211 GCA_046734155.1 Actinomycetota bacterium
AGGTAGGCCCAGTCGCGCTCGTGCCGGTACGAGTGACGCGGCGGAGGCCCCGGCGCCGACGTCTCGAGCCAGCGCACGGGCCGGCCCTGCGTCTCGTAGAACGCGTGCACGCAGCCTGTCCCCGTCCAGAAGGCGTCACCCGGCCGGAGCGTGTAGCGGTCGCCGTTCGCGACCACGTCGACCTCGCCGTCGAGCAGGTAGTACGACTCCTCGAACGGGTGGTCGTGGGGATTGGCGCAGGCCCCCGGCTGGTAGTCGACCATGAACATCGTGTGCAGCTGCGCGTCGAGCCGCTGGTCGACGAGCATCTTCACGGCGATCCCGCTGTAGGCCAGGACCGCGGTCGCCATGCTCCCGGAGACGGTCGGCGCGCGCATCGCCTGGCCGCGCTTCAAAAGCTCGAGGTCCATCTCGCCCTCGGTCAGCAGGAAGAGGTTGTGGTTGCGTGGATCTCGCGCGTCGAGCGGAGTCGCGTCGCCGTCGGGCGCGGGGCCGAGGAAGAACGTGTCGCTCCGGTCGACACGCGGCCTCGGCGAGGCCATCTCGACCCACAGCGCGCGCCCGCCGCAGCGAAAAGCATGTGGGGCTCCCACCGGGATCGCGCCGCAGGCGCCGGGCTCGAGCTTGACCCCTCGCCTTTCCAGGTAGAGCACGGGCTCACCCTCGAGCACGTAGAAGCTGCTCTCGAACGAGTGCAGGTGCTCGTCGACGTGACCCTCGGCGAGCGACGCGAGGGTCAGCGCCATGTGGGTCGAGCCGAGCGTGCCGTCGACGAGCCGGCACGTCGTCAAACCGCTCGAACGGCCCGGGAGGGCGGGAGCCAGCTCGACGTCCTCGCGGCGGACGAGCCGATACCCGGGCCTGCCGTCGGCAAGCTCGCGCGTACCGGTCTCGGTCATCGCGGGACCGTGGCGGGCTCGACGACCGCCGAGGAGGCGACGGCCTCGGCCACGCCCGGAGCGCCGTCCCGTCCGACCTCGCCACCGCGACCGTCCACCAGATCCGCACCGCGCACGTACGTGCGGCCGGCGACGAGCAGCTCCTCTGCGGGGAAGCGCGTGATCACCTCACAGCCGGTCGCCGTCACCACGACCTCTTCCTCGATCCGCGCGGCCGAGCGGCCGTCGGTCGCGGCGCAGTAGGTCTCGAGCGCGAACACCATCCCTTCCTCGAGCTCGACAGGGTTCTCGAGCGAGTGGACACGCGAGATCATCGGCGACTCGTACAGCCCAACGCCGATCCCGTGGCCGAACTGCAGGCCGAAGCACGTCTCCTCGTCCGGGAAGCCGAGCTCCTCCGCGGTCGGCCAGACCTCGGCGATCCGGTCGGTCGTCATGCCGGGGCGCACGAGCGCGATCGCGGCGTCCAGCCACTCACGGCACTGCTTGTAGGCATCCAGCTGGGCCGAGTTGACGCCGCCGACGTTGAACGTGCGGTAGTAGCACGTCCGGTAGCCCATGAACGAGTGGATGATGTCGAAGAAGGCCTGGTCTCCGGGCCGGAGAAGCCGGTCCGAGAACACGTGCGGATGCGGGTTGCAGCGGTCCCCCGAGACGGCGTTCACGGCCTCGACCTGCTCGGAGCCCATCTCGAACAGCAACTGGTGTGCGCGGGCGACGATCTCGTGCTCGTACACGCCCGGGCGCAGCATCCGGTAGATCTCGTCGTAGACGGCATCGACGAGCCCTGCGGACTGATCCAGCAGCGCGATTTCCTGCGCCGTCTTGATCTTCCGCGCCTCGAGCATCACCTGCGACCCGTCGGTGACGTGGATCCCGGCCCGTTGCAACGCCTCGACGGTGACCAGGTCGGCCATGTCCACGCCGAGCGGCTCGCCCTGGAGGTCGGATTCATGGAGCTCACCCGCGATCTTCGCGCCGAGCCGGTCCGGGATCCCCGTCTCGACCGGCATCGCGCCGCGCATCGGCGCGACCCCGGCGCGGAAGTTCTCCGGCGGGAGCCAGGGCGCGAACAGCTGGTGGTGGCGCGCCGCCGACCCGAAATCCCACAGGATCGGGTCGGCGCCCCGCTTCAGCAGCGCGAAGCGCGCGTTCTTGTCCCGCGCCCACTCGCCGATGTGGGTGCTCGTGACGTAGCGGATGTTGTTCGGGTCGAAGAGGAGGACCGCGCCGAGATCCGAGGCCTCGAGGGCGGCCTTCGCCCGCTCGAGGCGCTCGCGGCGCAGGCGCGGAAAGTCGATCCGCTGCTCCCAGTCCACCGCCCGCGTCGCGTCGGGCGAGCCCACCGACCTGCTTCTCACCGGACCACCTCCTGGTCGAGGGAGGCGCTCCGCTGCCGCAGGTAGAGCGCCATGAAATCGTCGTCCGCATAGCCGGCCTGGGCGGTCGCTCTGAGGAGGCTCTTCATCTCCTGTGCGACCGGCAGCTCCAGGCCTGCCTGCTTCGCCGCGTCGAGAATCAGGTCGATGTCCTTCTCCATCAGCGCCGTCGTGAACGTGGCGGAGAAGTCGTCGTGCAGCAGGGGCTCCGTCTTGTACTTGACGAAGGGCGCGCCGACGGCCGAGCTCCCCATCGTCTCGAGAAGGTCCTGGCGGGAGACGTCGGAGGCCTCGGCGAGCACGAGCGCCTCGGACATCAGCTGCGCCAACCCGGCGATCATGAGGTTGAGCGCGAGCTTGACGATCCGCGCCTGCTCCGCGTCACCGACGTAGTGCACCGTGGGGCCGATCGTCTCGAGCACCGGCTCGACCCGGTCGAGCGCCTCGCGGGGGCCCGAGACGATGAAGCTCAGGTTCCCGGAGCGAACGACGGTCGGGTTGCCGCTGACCGGCGCGCGCAGGTAGGCGACCGACGCCTCGTCTGCGAGTGCCGCCACCCGCGCCGAGGCGCCGGGTGACACGGTGCTCAGGTCGACCAGAACGCCGTCCGGCCGCATCGCGCCAACGACCTCTTCCGCGACGGACTCGAGCGCCTCGTCGTTCGGGAGCGACGTGAGCACCACGTCGACCCGTTCAGCCAGCTCCTCGGCCGTGTCCGCGACGGCTGCACCGCGGGCGGTGAGCGGCTCCGCCTTGGCCGCGGTCCGGTTGTACACCAGCAAGTCGTACCCCCCGTCGAGCAGGCGCTCGGCAAACGCGGTGCCCATGTTGCCGAGCCCGATCAACCCGACGGTCAGACGCGGGTCGTGTGTAGCGCTCACTGTTCAGTATGAATAAACGACACGCAAGAGCGGGTCAAGCGGTTTACGGCAC
>JBKPQP010000237.1:0-9911 GCA_046734155.1 Actinomycetota bacterium
ACGAATGCAATCTGAGCGCGGAACAGCACTGGTCACCGGAGGGGGCCGCGGGATCGGGGCGGCCATCGCCCGGGAGCTCGCGCAGGACGGCTGGTCGGTTGTCGTCGCGGCGCGGAGCCGGGACGAGATCGACGCCGTCGCGGATGAAATCGGCGGGCGCGCGATCGCGGTGGACGTCTCCGACCGCAGCTCCGTGGAACAGATGATCGGGGAGGCGGGCGAGGTCGACCTGCTCGTGGCCAACGCGGGCGTCAGCGGCCCGGACGGGGCCACCTGGGAGGTCGATCCTGCGGACTGGTGGCACGTGCAGGAGATCAACGTCCTGGGAGTCCATCTGTGCTGCCGGACGGTGATTCCGGGCATGCTCGAGCGCAGCAGCGGTCGGATCGTGATCACGGCGAGCGGAGCCGCGTACCTGCCCGGGTCGAGCAGCACCGCGTACCCGACGAGCAAAGCCGCGGTGGCGCGCTACGGGGAGACGCTCGCGAACGAGCTGCGCGGCCGGATTCCCGTGTTCTTCTTCAGCCCGGGCCTCGTCAAGACGGCGATGACCGAGCACTGGGGCGACGACCTTCCCTGGACGCCTCCGGAGCTCGCACCGCAGCTCGTACGGGTGCTCGCCTCGGGCCGAGCGGATGCGCTCGCCGGGCGGTACATCCACGCGGAGCACGACGACATCGACGATCTGATCGTCCGCGCGGACGAGATCGTGGCCAACGACCTGAACGTCATCCGGTTACAGCGCTGAGGGCGCGATCCAGGTTGCTCGCGCCTTGGCGAGCGGCCGGCCGTTACCGCCGAAGAGCGCCGTCGCCGCGTGAAGCTTCCGTCCGTCTTCGCCGAGCGGCCACGCGAGCACGACGCAGCGCTCACCCAGCTCGGGCAGGTCCTCGATCCTGACGGCGAAGCGGCCGAGCAGCGTCTCGCCGCGATCGGGGAAGCCGACCGCAATCGCGCCGGGACAGTCGAGCGCCGCCCAGACGAGCTCGGGATGCACGTCGGTTGGCGTCCAGGTCGCAGCGAAGCGCCCGTCTCCGAGGGGGCCTGCGAAGACCCGGAGACCGTCACCAGGCTCGCGCTCGGGGCCGCACACGAAGCAGCGCGGAAAGGCGTGCTCCGCGAAGCCCGGATAGCGCGCGGCGGCTCGCTCGGCTTCGTCCCAGGATGGTGGATCGGGCGGATCGACCTCGACCGAACCGGGCATGGCTTCGGCGACGAGCGTCTCGCCGTCGAGGATTCGCAGGACGCCGCCGATGCGCTCAACGGCGAGCGCTCGCTCGAGCGGCGGGGGCGAGCGTAGCGTCACCTCGGCGCCGCCGCCGAGGAGCGCGGCGATCCGACCACACGTGTAGCCGCCGTTGGCCGAGCCGTCCGGCCCGTTGAACCGCGCGTCGATCGTCAGCGTCTCCACGGAGGTAGACTATGTTTTAGACTCATAGTCGAAAACCTATGCGACTCGCACTCGCGCAGATCAACACGACGGTCGGAGACCTCCACGGGAACCGGGAGCGGATCCTCACGCGTCTCGAGGAGGCGAAGGAGGCCGGCGCAGACGTCGTCCTGTTCCCCGAGCTCGCCGTGACCGGCTATCCGCCCGAGGATCTCCTGCTCCGCCCCAGCTTCGTCGAGGCGGCCGAGGAGTCGCTCGCACAGATAGCGCGCGAGGTGCGCGGCATCGTCGCGTTCGTGGGGACCCCTCATCTCGACCGCGACCTCTACAACGTCTGCGCCGTCTGCGCGGCCGGCGAGGTGAAGGCGCTCTACCGGAAGCGCTTCCTCCCGAATTACGGCGTCTTCGACGAGCACCGCTACTTCGCGCCGGGACGCGACCTCTTTCTCATCGAGCACGGCAACGTGCTCATCGGCCCCACGGTCTGCGAGGACCTCTGGCAGCCTGGGCCGCCCGCGACCGATCTCACCCTCGCCGGCGCCCAGTTGATCGTCAACCTCTCAGCGTCGCCGTTCCACGTCGGCAAGGAGCGCGAGCGCGAGCAGATGCTCCAGACGCGTGCGCGCGACAACGTCTGCTATGTCGCGTTCGTGAACGCGGTCGGCGCGCAGGATGAGCTCGTGTTCGACGGCCATTCGGTCGTGCTCGACGACGAGGGAGACGTGCTCGCTCGTGCGCCCGGCTTCGACGAGGCGCTGCTCGTGGTCGACGTCGAGCCCGAGGAGGCGGTCGGCCGGCGGCTGCGCGACGTTCGCCGACGATCGCTGGAAAGCGAGCGTGAAGCCGCCCCGGAATTGCCGGTCGTGCACGCCGGATCTCCGCGTCCTTCTAGCGGGCGGATCTCCGGAACGGTCGCGCCGCTGCTCGACGAGCTCGAGTCGATGCGGCTCGCGCTCGAGCTCGGACTGCGCGACTACGTCGAGAAGAACGGCTTTCGCGAGGTGGTCGTCAGCGTCTCCGGCGGGATCGATTCGGCTCTGACCGCAGCCATCGCCCGCGAGGCGCTCGGACCGGAGCGCGTGCACTGCGTCTCGATGCCGTCGAGGTTCAGCTCGGAAGGCACACGACGCGACGCGCGGCTGCTGGCCGAGCGCCTGGAGACCGACTTCCTAGAGCTCCCAATCGAGCCACTCGTCGAGCAGTTCCTCGAGACGCTCGCTGAGCCGTTCCGGGGCCTGGAGCCGGATTTGACCGAGGAGAACCTCCAGGCGCGCACGCGCGGGGTCTTGTTGATGGCCCTCTCGAACAAGTTCGGCTGGCTCGTCGTCGCCACCGGGAACAAGTCCGAGCTCTCGGTCGGCTACGCGACGCTCTACGGCGACCTGGCCGGCGGGTTCGCGCTCCTCAAAGACGTGTACAAAACGGACGTCTTCCGGCTGGCCCGGTACCTCAACGAGCGGGCGGGTCACGACCTGATCCCGGTCTCGATCATCGAACGCCCGCCCAGCGCCGAGCTTCGTGCCGGCCAGCTCGACGAGGACTCGCTGCCGCCTTATGCGGAGCTCGACCGCGTGCTCGAGGCGTACGTCGAGCTCGACCAATCCCGCGAGGACCTGACGAGTGACGGCTTCGACCCCCAGGTCGTCGACCGCGCGCTGGCGATGATCGACCGGGCCGAGTACAAGCGGCGGCAGGCGCCGCCCGGAGTGAAGCTGCGCCCGAAGGCCTTCGGACGCGACTGGCGCCTTCCGATTACGAATCGCTGGCGCGGCTGAAATCCTCCCCATTCGGGCATAGGTGCCTCGACCCCACGAACGAGGAGGGACCATGGAGTGGATCGCGCTCATCGCGTGGATTCTCACAGCGGTCGGCGGTTTCGTCCTGCTTTCGATCTGGGTTTCGCGCGGCGGCATGCAGTCAGCTCGCGAGCCCGGGTCGCGAATTCGGCCCGGGCTGATCCTCAGCCACTTCGCTCTCGCGGCGATCGGGCTCGTGCTCTGGATCATCTTCGTGGCAACCGATTCGGACGCGCTCGCCTGGATCGCCTTCGTGATCCTGCTGGTGGTCGCGGTCCTCGGCTTCACGATGTTTTCGATCTGGTGGCGGCGCCGGCAGCAGGGAGCCGCTGCACAGGCGGTCGATCCCGGGATGCCGGCCGAGCAGCATTTCCCCGTGGCGATCGTCGGGGGCCACGGAGTGCTGGCAGCGACGACACTCGTCCTCGTGTTCCTAGCGACGATCGGCGTGGGCAGCTAGAGGCCGACGTCCATCGGCTCGGCAGGCGGGCCGTTCTCACGCAGCTCGCGCATGAGCTGAGGCAGCCGCTCGGGGACGAGCGTCTCCGTGGCCGCGTCGAGCTCCTCGAGCGTCCACCAGCGAACGTCGAACACGAGCTCCTCGCCGAGATCGACCCGAGGGGCGGCCTCGTGCCACTCGACCTCCACGAGCCAGATCCGCTCGCGCTGCCGCAGGATCGTGCCCCGCCAGGCGAAGATGTGCTCTCGCGTCCAGATCTCAGGGCCGAGGTCGAACTCGTCCAGCCCGAGCTCCTCGGCTAGCTCGCGGCGCAGGGCAGCCTGTGGGTCTTCGCCCGGGTCGATCCCGCCGCCGGGCGTCGCCCACCAGACCTGGCCGTCGCCGTCACGGAACTCGACAAGCAGGGTGCGCTGTCTCCCGTCGAGGACGAGCGCGCGGGCGGCGAACCGGTCGACGGGCTCGAGCCACGCCTTGAGCGCGCGGAAGCACTCGAGGCGCTCGGCGTACGGAACCGCGGCGTTCGCGGGTGAGGTCGACGGCAGGACGAAGAGGCCGGCGTCGCCGAGCGCTCGCTCTTGTGGGCCGTGCTCGGCGCGCGTGCCGAACGTGCCTCGGTAGGCCTCTTTGCCGACGAACGCGATCGCGCGCGGCCGGAGCTCGAGGGCGATGCGGCGAAGGCGGTCGGCGGAGTCGGCGAAGTCGCCTCGGCGGAGGTCGCTCGACCCTGGGGTCGTGCGGACGGCCGCATTCGTGACGCCGATCCGGTGGGCAAGGAGCTCGAACTGCTCGCTCGGCTCGAGCAGCCTGGGCGTCAAGTCGGCGTCGTGGAGCAGCCGCCAGAAGTCGTTCCGCGGGTTCGCGAAGTGGGCGTGGGCGGCGGCCGACACGCGACCGGGATTGATGCCGCAGAAGACGACGTCGAGCCCGGGTCCGAGCACATCCGGCACCGCGCTCGCGGAAGGCGCACTTTCGGCTCCTTTGCGTTTCCCACGCGTCACGACGTGCTCGTTACGATCGCAGCGGGGAGGAGGTGGCGGGTACCTAAGGTGAAACGACCAGCTAGGCGGCGGCTACCGGCTTGTGGCCGTTCGCCGGCGGGGCCGAAAGAGGATCCGGGACCGCCTCAACGAGCATCTCGGCGATCGACTCCGGCGCGGGCTCGCGGCTCTGGAGCCTCGACTCGAAGGCGCGTCGAAGGTCCTCGCCCGACACGCCGTAGAACAGCCTCGGTCGGCGCGGCTCGACCTTGATGAAGCGCACGCTCTCATCGCCTTCTCCGTAACAGCGCGCGTAGGCCTCAGCCTCACTCAACGTGCGCAACCTCACGAAGGCCACCGTACTCCCTTTCCGACAGCACAGTCAAAAATCCACAGCCTGTGGACGGATAGCGTTCCCTCCATGAAACTCTTGGTGCTCGGCGGGACGAAGTTCCTGGGTCGCGCGACGGTCGAAGCGGCTCTGGCGCGCGGTCACGAAGTCACGTTGTTCAACCGGGGCCAGACGAATCCCGACCTGTTCCCCGAGACCGAGAAGCTCCACGGCGACCGCGAACACGACCTGGCCGCGCTCACCGGCCGCACCTGGAATGCGGTCGTCGACCCGAGCGGCTACCTCCCCGGTGTGGTTCGTGCGTCGGCCGAGATGCTCGCCGGATCGGTCGGCTTCTATCTCTTCGTCTCGAGCCTCTCCGTGTACGCCGACCGCAGCAAGACGATGGTCGAGGGCGATGGACTCGAGGAGCTCCGGGACATGCCCGCTGATCGCTTGCTCGAGGACTTCTCGAACTATGGGGCCCTCAAGGCACTCGCGGAGCAGGCCGTCGCCGAGACGTTCCCCGACGCACACGCGAACGTCAGGCCCGGGCTCATCGTCGGCCCGCACGACCCGACCGGCCGCTTCACCTACTGGCCGCATCGAATCGCGCGTGGAGGAGACGTCGCCGCTCCCGCGCCTCCCGAGGACCGCGTCCAGTTCATCGATGTGCGCGACCTCGCCGACTGGATGGTCGGGCTCTGCGAGCGGGGCGCCGGAGGCGAGCTGAACGCGGTGAACGAAGGCGTCAGCTGGCTGCAGTTGCTCGAGACGTGTCGCGAGGTCTCGGGCTCCGAGGCGAGCTTTGTCTGGATCGACGGCACGTTCCTCCTCGACCACGGCGTCGAGCAATGGATGGGCCTGCCGCTGTGGATCGAGGACGAGGCGGACAAGGGCCTGCACCGCGCCGACATCTCGAGAGCGAACGAGACCGGCCTCGCGCACCGGCCGCTCGCGGAGACCGTCGAAGCGACGCTCGAGCACGCCGAGACGACCGAGGCGGCAGGCCTCTCACCCGAGCGCGAAGCCGCGCTCCTCGAGGCCTGGGCAGGCCGCTAGCATCACGCCGGTGGAGGGCTTCGAATTCGTGCACCACGAGCGCGTCCGCTTCCGGGACGTCGACGAGATGGGGCACGTGAACAACGCAGTCTTCCTCACGTACATCGAGCAGGCGCGGATCGCCTACCTGCTCCGCTTCGACGCCCGTGTGACGGACATGATCCTCGCGCGCGCGGAGATCGACTTCCGTGCACCGCTGCGGTCAGGGGACGAGCTCGAAATCGGCGTTCGGCCCGTGGCGGTCGGAACGAAGAGCTTCCAGCTCGAGTACCACGTGCGATGCGGCGACACGATCGCGGCCGAGGCGAAGACCGTGATCGTGTCCTACGACTACAAAACCGGCCGCTCCGTCGAGCTGCCGGAGACCTGGAAGGAGGCGCTCGCAGCCTGATGCCCGTTTTCGAACGACAAACGCTCTCCAACGGCCTGCGCCTGCTGACGGCGCCCATCGACCACGCCCAGTCGGTTTCCTGCTTCATCATGCTCGCGGCCGGATCCCGCTACGAGACCGAGGACACGAGCGGGATCGCCCACTTCTCGGAGCACATGTTCTTCAAGGGCACCGAGAAGCGCCCGACCGCACGCGACATCGGCGGCGAGATCGACGGGATCGGCGGCGAGTTCAACGCCTTCACGAGCAAGGAGTACACGGGGTACTACGTGCGCTGCGCCGGCGAGCACCGTGCGATCGCGTTCGACGTGCTCGTCGACATGCTCCGCCACTCGAAGTTCGACCCCGAGGAGATCGACCGCGAGAAGGGCGTGATCATCGAGGAGATGAACATGTACTTCGACACGCCGCGCGATTACATCGGCGGCGTGTACGAGTCGCTCCTCTACGGCGACCGGCCACTCGGCTGGGACATCATCGGCCGCAAGGAGACCATCCGGGGAGCGACACGCGACACGTTCCTCGGCTACCTCGACGAGTGGTACCACCCAGAACGCATGGTCGTCGGGGTCGCGGGCAAGCTCGACGCCGGCTTGCAGGCTGACATCGACCGCCTTCTGGGGGACCTCGAAGCATCGGCCACCGGCACCCCCGCCCCGGCCCAGTTCGAGGCGAACGGGGACGCACGGGTCAAGATCCACACGAAAGCGTCCGACCAGGCGCACCTCTGCCTCGGCGTGCCGAGCTACCCGCTCGAACATCCGGACCGCTACGCGTTGCAGCTGCTCTCGACCGTCCTCGGAACCGGGATGTCTTCGCGCCTGTTCACCGAAGTGCGCGAGCGCCGCGGTCTCGCGTATTACATCTACGCCGTCAACCACAGCTACACGGACGTCGGGTCGCTCGTCTCGCAGGCGGGCGTCGACATCGAGCGCGTCGACGAGGCGATCACGACGATCTCGAACGAGCTGAAGAAGATCACGGATGAGGCGGTCCCATCCGCCGAGCTGGAGAAGGCGCGCAACGTCGCTAAGGGTCGGTTCGTCCTTCAGACGGAGAGCCCGCAGGGGCTGATCACGTTCGGGCTGCGCCGCGAGGTGCTCGAGGGGAAGGCGGCGGAGCCGGAGGAGATCCTGGCGGGGCTCGACGCCGTCACCGTCGAGGACGTGCAGCGCGTTGCGCAGGACGTCATCGGCGGCCACGGTCCGAACCTCGCGCTCATCGGCCCGTTCGAGCAGGACCAGCAAGAGCGCTTCGAAAAGCTGCTCTCGTGACGACTACTTGGGCAAGACCGGCCACTCGATGATCGTCACGTAGTCCTTCGGATCCGCCACTTCCTTCGGGTCGGACTCATACCATTCGACCGGCGCCGAGGCAGCCGTCAGGCCGCGCTCCTCCATCTTCTCGGCCATGACCCGGTACGACCGGCCCAGTTCTTCGTACGGGCCAACGTGCTTCATGACGAGAGCCGTAGCGGCCGGATACTCGGCGAGCTCAACCGGCGCCTCGACCTCGACGTCTTCCGGGACCGGCCAGCCGATCTCCGTCTCGAAGTAGCCGTCCGCGTCGGGAGCCGGGCACTTGCAAAACGGAGGGCCCGTGTGCCGGTTCCCGACCGCTCGGCCGACCTTGTTGATGTTCCGCGGGACGACCTTCTTCATCTCCTCCATGTGCGCGCGTTCGGCGATGAATGCCACACGTCGCGCGGGGACCTCCCTGACCTCAAGTTCCAGCGCCAGCTGTTCTGTGTCGGGCACGAGCGTCTCCCTTCCCTCGATGATCCGATCGAGCTCGTCGAGGATGCGCTTCGTCTCAACGGCGCGGCCCTCGAGCCGGGCCCGGTGCACGGCGAGCCGCTCACGCACGACGGGCTCGTCCGCACCCAGCAGCTCGCGGATCTCGTCGAGCGGGACCTCGAGCGAGCGCAGGCGACGAATTGCCTCCGCCGCGCGGGCCTGCTCCAGGCCGTAGTACCGGTAGCCGGTCCACTCGTCGACGCGGGCGGGCTCGAGCAAGCCGATCTCGTCGTAGTGCCGGAGAGCCTTGACCGTCAGCCCCGAGACGCGCGAGAACGTGCCGATCGAGAGTTCCTCGGTGAGCTCCATGTCGCCCAGCTTGGAGCCTCCCGTTAGGGGAGAGTCAAGTAGTCCTCGTCGAAGTGCTCCCGGTCCTCGGGGTCGGCGATCGCGTCGCCCGCCTCGCGCGCCTTCGACTTCCACGCCTCCGTTTCGCCGTCGCCCGCGAGCGCGTGCGCCCGTGCCAGCGCTTCGTAGGCGTAGGCGAGGTCCCAGTCGCCGATCCCGTTCGCCTCGCAGTGCTCGAGACAGCGCCGCGCGTGCCAGACCGCCGGCTCCGACCGCCCGAGGACCGTGTAGACGCGGGAGACCTGCCACTCGCCGCGGGCGAGGTTCGCGGGCGTGCACTCCTCGGCCTCGCCCCAGTGATACCGCGACGCATGCGTGACGTGCAGCAGCCGATCGTCGTCTTCTCGCGTCTCCATCAGGCGCCACGCCTCGTTGAAGAGGTCGACGCCGCGCTGGCGCTCCTCGCTCATTCGTCCGGCGCTTCGTCGACCGAGCGCTCGCGAATCTCCTCGACCACCGTCGGGTCGGCAAGGGTGGTCGTGTCCCCGAGCGGTCGATTCTCGGCCACGTCGCGGAGGAGCCGGCGCATGATCTTGCCGCTGCGGGTCTTCGGCAACTCGGGCGTGAAAACGATGTTCGCCGGCTTCGCAATCGGGCCGATCTTCTGCGCCACGTGGTTGCGGAGCTCCTCGAGCTTCTCGACGGAGCCCTCCTCGCCGCCCTTGAGCGAGACGAAGGCCACGATTGCCTGGCCTGTCGTCGAATCGGCTCGGGCCGCCACGGCCGCCTCGGCAACCTCCTGGTGGTCGACCAGGGCGGACTCGACCTCGATCGTCGAGATCCTGTGGCCGGAGACGTTCATCACGTCGTCGACCCGGCCGAGCAGCCAGAAGTCTCCGTCCTCGTCTATGCGAGCCCCGTCCCCGGCGAAATACGTGTCCTCATACCTCGACCAGTACGTGTCCCGGTAGCGCGCGTCGTCGCCGTAGATCCCGCGCAGCATCCCCGGCCAGGGCCGCCTCAGCACGAGGTAGCCGCCGCCACCGGGTGCGACCTCGTTCCCCTGCTCGTCGTAGACGGCAGCGTCCACACCCGGGAAGGGCCTCGTGGCCGACCCCGGCTTCAGGGTCGTGATCCCGGGCAGCGGCGTGATCAGGATCATCCCCGTCTCCGTCTGCCACCACGTGTCGACCACGGGCACCCGCCCGGCTCCGATCACTTCGCGGTACCAGATCCAGGCCTCGGGGTTGATCGGCTCGCCGACCGAGCCCAGGAGCCGGATGGACGAGAGGTCGTGCTTCTCGGCGTGCTCCGTGCCCCACTTCATGTGGGCGCGAATGGCGGTGGGCGCCGTGTAGAGGATGTCGACGCCGTAGCGCTCGACGATCGCCCACCAGCGATCCCGGTCGGGGAAATCCGG
>JBKPQP010000238.1:0-11280 GCA_046734155.1 Actinomycetota bacterium
GCGCTACGCAAACGGCGGCGGTTCCGCGGAAACCCAGGAGACGAGTCCGCTCGAGACACCCCCACCTGGCCAAACCGCGCTGTTCAACGCGTGGGAAGACGCAGTCGAGTGCGCCAAGTGCGGCGGCCGCATGATCCGCACTGGGTCGTGCTACACGTGCCGAGACTGCGGCACAAACACCGGCTGCTCATAGCCAGCTGCCTCTGGTGATCTCCGCGCGCGACGCGACGCTACGAGTCAGGCAACTCGACGTCGTGGATCAGCCAGAGCTGATCGCCGGTCTGCGAGCCCGTCCGCGCCTGCGCGGTGATCTGCTTGTGGTCCGGGTACTCCGCCACCTCTGGCGTGACGAGAGTGGACGCCATCAGCACCCGCACGGGCTGGTCGGTCTCGTTCGCGAGCCCGTGGGCGCCGTCGGGCCCGCGCGGGAAGTGCACCGCGTCCCCTTCCGCGAGCTCGCGCGAGCCGTCGCCGGTGCGCAACGTCGGCCGGCCGCGTAGCACGACCAGATATTCCTCCGAGCCGTGGTGGAAGTGGAACGGCAGCCAGTTCCCCGGCCCGAGCTCGTAGACGGTCGCGCCGAGCTCGTCGCCACGCGGCAGCCGCTTGGCGCGGGCGCCGCCGCCCGACCAGTCCTCGCCCTCGTCCCACGTGTCCGTCCAGATGTTGTCGTCGCCCACGCGCCCGGAAAGGCTACGCGCTACGAATAGGGGACGATGGCACAGGACTCCCAACCGGAGAGGGGCTATACCCAGACCTGGTGCACCTCAGGCTCGATCGAGTTCGTCGAGCTCGCCGATGGGACTCGCCTGAGATACCTCGAGGCAGGTTCCGGCCCCGCGCTGATCCTGCTGCACACCGTTCGCACGCAGCTCGATCACTTCCAGCTCGTGATCCCGAGACTCGTCGATGCCTTCACCGTCTACGCGATCGACTTCCCCGGCATGGGCTGGTCGGACATCACGCCGGGCGCGAGCTACACCGAGCCGGCGCTCCGGGCGGCCGTCGTCGAGCTCGTCAAAACGCTCGACGTCAGAGACGCCATCCTGGCCGGCGAGTCGATGGGCGCAACGGTTGCGCTGACGGCTTCGACCGAGCTCGAAGACCGCGTGCGACGCATCGTCGCCTTCAACCCGTACGACTACTCCAAGGGGGTCGGTCGAGCCAATGGCGTTGCATCGCTCTACGTCGGCTCAGCTCGCTTGCCGGCGATCGGCACGGTGGTGACCAGAATGGAGAACAAGCCAACCCTCGGCGTGGTGCTCCGGGGCGGCTTGGTCGACGGAAGCCGGTTGCCGGATCCCTATCTCGCGGAGCTGCGGCGAGTCGGGCGTCGCCCCGGTTACGCGCGTGTGGCACGCGAGGTCTTCCGCAACGTGGAGAGCATGATCGCCGCCCGAGCTCACTACGCTCGCATCACCGCCCCGGTGACCCTTGTCTATGGCGACCAGGACTGGTCGCGCCCGGACGAGCGTGAAGCAAACGCTCGCGCATTGGGTCATGATCGTTCGATCTCGCTTTCCCGCACTGGGCACTTCGCCGCATTGGAGCAGCCCGAGCGGGTTGCCGAGATCCTCCGTGACGACCCCGGCCCCTCGAACTAGGCGTCAGAGGTTGTACGCCTCGGGGTGCCGCGGCTCGTAGAGCAGGATTTCCCCCGCGCCGGGAACCTTGAGGTGCGTGCCGACGCCGAACCCGGCGTCCTCGGGCGGGCCGGAGAACTCGGCTCCGCGGGCCTCGAGCTCGGCCACGGTCGCCTTGATGTCGTCGCACATCAGCGAGACGAGGTGCTGGCGCGGATAGGAATAGACCTGGTCCTCGTGCGTCCCCGAGGTGGGGTGCACTCCCATCTCGCTCGGGCCAGTCTTGAAGATGAGCCAACCGGATTCGGAATCCGGGTGCTCCACAAACGGCCAGCCGAGCACGTCCCGAAGGAAGGATCGCGTCGCTTCCGGGTCGTCCGAGTAGATCAGCGTATGGACGGCCGTGATCACGCGCTGAGCGTATGCGACATCGGCCCGCCGATGCTTCCCTGGTGGAAGTGGAACGGCAGCGAGTTCTCCGGCTCGAGTTCGTAGACGGTCGCGCCGAGCTCGTGGCCACGCGGCAACGGCTTGGCACGGCACCGCTGCCCGAACAGTTCTCGCTCGTGAAGCGGAGAGCCTGAGGGAGAGCGAGGCTGGCGCGATGGCGGGACCCTCCGCCACCATACGATCGTGATCCAAGACCCGTCCTTCACGAAGGACCTCTTCGCGTTTCTCGTCGACCTGCGCAAGAACAACAACCGCGAATGGTTCCAGGCCAACAAACCACGCTACGAGCAGCACGTCCAGGAGCCCGCGCTCGAGTTCGTCAGCGACTTTGCTCCGCTCCTCGACGAGATCAGCCCCCACTTCCGCGCCGACCCGAGACCGGTCGGCGGCTCGCTCTTCCGCATCTACCGTGACGTCCGCTTCTCGAAGGACAAGTCGCCGTACAAGACAGTGGTCGGGATTCGCTTCCGTCACGAGCTCGGCAAGGACGCCCACGCGCCTGTCTTCTACCTCCACCTCGAGCCGGGCAGGTCGTTCGCGGGCGCCGGCATCTGGCATCCGGACTCGGCCACGCTCGGGAAGATCCGGGCCGCGATCGCGGCCTACCCCGAGGACTGGCTTTCGGCGACCCGGGAACCACCCTTCGCAGCCGTCCTCGAGCTCGGCGGAGACTCGCTCAAGCGGGCGCCAGCGGGCTACGACCCCGACCACACGCTGATCGATGACCTCAAGCGCAAGGATTTCGTCAGCTACGCGATGCTCGACGAAAAGACGGTGACGGGCGACGGCTTTCTCGACGAGTACGCGCGCATTTGCCGGTCGGCGACGCCGTTCGTCGAGTTCCTGTGCCGCGCTGCTGGCGCCCCTTTCTGAGCTCGAATCGCGGCCGAAAGGAGACCCGCGCCGGAGCACTGTGGCGGCCCTCCATGGCCGGAAAGTTTGGCGCTCCCCGCGGGTCGAGACCAAGTGTCCCGCGTGATCGCCTATGCGTCAAACGAGACCGGTGGACTTCGCGTGAGCAGCGCGTGAGTGGCGTGTGAGTTGTCTGTCCCACAATCGCCCGCATTGAAAGTCCACCGCTGGCTCGAGTAGAAAAGGAGGCGTCCTGATGCGCCCTCGTCCTGAGAAATACGTCGTCTCCGCAGCGGCGCTCGTTGCCGCCACCTTCGCGCTCGTGTTTGTCCCCGCGGCGCTCGCCGCCCCGCCTGCGAATGACAACTTCGCTGATGCGATTGCCCTGACCGGCGACGGAGGCAGCCACGCCGGAACGAACGTCGAGGCAACAGCCGAGCCGGGCGAGCCGGATCACGCCGGACGGCCGGCATTCGCATCGGTCTGGTACAGCTGGACCGCCCCAGCGGACGGGGTCGTCACGCTGGACACCTGCAACGCCGACTTCGACACTCGGCTGGCGGTGTACCGAGGCTCCGCGGTCGACGCCCTCGCCGAGATCGCGAGCAACGACGACAGCGACTCGTGCGGCCCCGGCAGCCTGCAGAGCAGCCTCAGCTTCACCGCAGACTCGGGTGTCACCTACCGGATCGCCGTCGACGGCTTCTTCGAGACGGGCTCGTTCACGCTCAGATGGAACCGGGCGCCGTTGCCGCCGACGAACGTGACCCGACCGATCGTCAGCGGCTCGACGAACGTCGGGGACACGCTAAGCGTCACGACGGGCCAATGGTCGAGCGGGCCCCCGGTCAGCTACACGCACCAGTGGCAGCGCTGCGGCTCGGGCCTGACGAACGTCGCGCTTGGCAGGCTGGTGACTGCATCCAGCGTCTTCGACCCGGACTACGGGCCCGAAATGGCGGTCGACGGTTCGCGATGGACGTTCTGGAACTCAGGCGACTACGCACCACAGTGGATCGACGTCGACCTGCAGGCGCCGTATCCACTGAGCAGGATCCGCGCTGATATCACACAGCTCCCCGACGGCTACACCGTGCATGAACTGTCCGTTGCCGGGCCCAATCCGCATGACGACTACCGGCTCGTGCACACTTTCTCGGGGGTCACCCACGATCTGGACATCCTCGAGCAGTCGGGGATCCCCGGGCAGGTCGAGTTCATCAGGCTGGAGACGACCGAAAGCCCATCCTGGGTGGCGTGGCGCGAGATCGAGGCGCTTTCGGGCTGCACGGACATCTCCGGCGCGGTGGGGACGAGCTACACCCTGACCGCTGCAGATACCGGCTCAACCGTTCGCGCAATCGTGAGAGCGTCGAACGTCACCGGCCCCACGGCCGCGGCATCCGAGGAGACGGCGCCGATCACCGTCCTCGCCCCCTCCAACACGGTTCGACCGGCGATCGCCGGCACACCAAGACGCTTCCGGACGCTCACCGCGACACCCGGCACGTGGCGCGGGTCGCCGCCGATCTCGTTCGCATACCAGTGGCAGCGCTGCAGGGGGTCGAGCTGCACGGACGTCGAGTTTGCGACCGACTCCACGTACAGCGTCGATGAGACGGACGCGGGGACGAAGCTCCGCGTCCTCGTGACCGCATCGAACGCTTCGGGCTCCGCCTCGAGTACGTCCGCGTCGACGGCGAGGGTGCCGTTCACCTGTCGGGTTCCGAATCTGAAAGGGAAAACACTCGCCGCCGCCCGCCGGATACTCCGGGCTCGGCATTGCTCACTCGGCAGGATCAGACACGCCCACTCGCGGCGAGCACGGCGCGGCCTGATCGTCTCGCAGAAGCCGGGTGCCGGCCGGCAGCTCGCCGAGCTAGGCAGAGTGTCGGTCGTGGTGAGTCTGGGCCGGCCTCAGCGCAAGAACTAAGGCCCGGAGACAACAACTACGCTGGCTGACGGGCCTCGAGCAGAGAAATCAGCTCACCGGGGCAACGACGGGGGCTCACGCCGGCTGGCCTGCCTCGCGCATCGGCAATCGCTCGTCGGGCCAGTCCGCGATCACCGGCGACGGCGTGAAGCCCCACACGGTCAGGTAGATGCCGAGCCCCAGCTCCCAGATGAACTCGGGGATCGTCGCGACGCCCTGCAGCGCGCCTCCCTGATCGGCGACACCGAACATGACCAGGAGCCCCGACACGATGATCAGCGGGCCTCCGACGAGACCGAAATAGCGCCAGGCGCGGCGGCACCAGGCCGCTTCGGTACATCAGCCATGAACGTCCGGTCCTTCAGCGCGGCGAGCGAGTAGGCGATGTCGCCCACGTCGGCCCCGACCTCTGATCCCCGATCGTCACGATCGTGAGCACGGCGAGGATCCCGGCCAGGATGAAGGTGCACTCGACGATCCGCGCCGTGACGTAGGCGGGACGCGGTGCGGAACCTTCGGAAGAGCTGCTGACGCAGTAGCGTTGGCCCCGTCTTTACCGGAGGTGCACATGGTCAGGATCACCGACAAGACCGACTACACGCGCTTCGCGCAGCCGGACACCGAGGACGAGGGCATGTGGCTCGACCACGTCGAGGTGCATCTCGTCACGCACCCCGCCGGCCAGGTCAAGGAGATGCACGTCCACGACCCACCGCAGGATCACGTCATCGTCATGCGCTCGGGTCGGATGCGCTGGACGGTCGAGGGGGAGAGCCGCGACTGCGGCCCGGGCGACGTGATCGTCACGCCCGCCGGAGTCGCGCACTCCTACAAGGTGCTCGGCGACGAGGATGCGAGGGTCGTCTGCGTCGACTCACCGAAGCGGCCGAAGCCGGACTGAGAGCTCGCGCAACCTCAGTGACGATCTCGCTCCGCCCGGTCGACTCGACCAACTACCGCGAGTGCATCGAGCTCTCGGTGGCACCCGAGCAGCAGGGCTTCGTCTCCTCAAACGTTCGGTCGCTCGCCGACGCGTACGTGTGGCGTCAGGCCGCCGAGCCCTACGCGGTGTACTCGGATGAAGAGATGGTCGGCTTCGCCCTGTTGTTTCCATTCGGAGACGCCGACGACGAATCCATTCCTGAGCCGGGCACCGAGCTCGGAATCGTGCTCGTGCGGCTGATGATCGACGCCCGATTCCAGGGCAGCGGCTTCGGGCGCGGCGCGCTCGAGGCGATCGTCGAGAACGTCCGCAACCGCGGGCTCGCGACCGTTCGGCTCTCAGTAGTGCCGGAGAACGAGCAGGCGCTCGAGTTCTACCGACGCAACGGATTCGCCGAGACCGGAGCGATCCACGGCGGGGAGATCGTCATGGAGCGTCAGCTCGAGCCGCAGTAGCAGGCCCACACGAGGCGCCCGAGGACGGCCCACACCTCCTCTGAAAGTGGGTGCGTGTTGAACAAGACGACCACCTGACGGTCGCCGTTCCTGCTGCCGAGCGCGATCGTCGTGTAGCCGAGCGTGAAGCCGAAGTGCCCCCACGCGGACCCGCACGTCGATCGCTCGATGCCCCAGAGCGCCGTGACCTCCTCGACACCCAGCCCGTACCCGTCGCTCTCCTCCCACGGAGAGGCGACCGTCTTGAACATCTCCGCGTACAGGCCGGACTGAAGGAGCTCGCCGCCCAGCAACGCCTCGAGGAAGCGAGCAAGGTCCCGAGCGGAGGAGACCATCCCGCCGCCGCCCCAACCGAAGGGCTCGACGTTGCTCACGTCAACAGGACCCGGACCCGGGCCTGGAAGCACTGGATTGTCCGCAGGGAGGTATCCGCGGGCAAGGCCGGCCGGTGTCGAGCCCAGCTCCGGCAGCTCAGTGTCGGCAAGCCCTAGCGGATCGAGGATCCTCCGCCGCAATTCCTCGCGGAGACTCGCACCCGTCGTCTCCTCGATGAGCAGCCCGAGAACGACGTAGTTGCTCCCCGAGTAGAACCACCCCTCGCCCGGGGAAGAGAGCCGAGGCCTGGACTCGATGAGCCGGAGCATCTCGCGAGGCGTCCACTCCGAGCGGTGGGCCAGGTTCTCTCGGTACGGCTCCAAGAGCTCCTCCATCTCGACACCGTGCGGGAGGCCGCTGGTGTGATTGAGGAGCTGCCGCACCGTAATGCCGCCGTCGATCAAGCCGACCTCTCCGTCGAGCTCGAAGGCGTCTTCGTCGACGAGCTGTAGAACCACGGCGGCGACGAAGAGCTTGGTCACGCTGGCGATGCGAAAACGATGCTCCAGCGTCATCGCCGCCCCGCTCTCCACGTCGGAAACGCCTGACGCTTGCTCCCAGGAGAGCCTCGGGCCACTCGCCACGACTACGACGCCTGGAGCGCCGACCCGAAGGACTGCTTCGAGACGATCGTCCAGCGTTTCCACTAGTGCACCGCCTTGACGTGCGAGACCAGCTCGCCGGCGACTACCGCATGCACCGCGAAGCCCGGAAGTTCCGACGTGAGCTCGAGCTCCCGCACCTCGAAGTTCAGCCGCGTCTGCACGTAGGTGCTCGGAACGACGAGCACGCCTCGTCCCGCCAGCTCGCCGGTGATCGTGCTGTGGAAATGGCCGCATGCGATTCTCCGCACGTGCGAGTGCCGTTCGATCACCTCGCCGAGCGCTTGTCGATCTGACTCGTCCAGGCCGATGTCGTCCCACGGCGGCGCGCCGATCAGCATCGGCGGATGGTGCATCGCGATCAGTGTCAGCCGGTCGGGCGCCGCCGCAAGCTTGTCGTCGAGCCACTCGAGCTGGTCGCCCTGCAGCGCGCCGTCCGCCTGTCCCGGCCTTGTCGAGTCCAAAACGACGAGCCGCAGCGCGCCGAGATCGACGGAGTAGCGCACCGGATCGTCCTCGTCACCCGGGATGTCGAAGTGGCGACGGAGCGCTCGGCGATCGTCGTGGTTGCCGGGCAGCGCGTACACGGGCGCACCAAGCGGAGCGAGCAGCTCGCGCACCTGCTCGTACTCCTCATCGGTCGCGTGGTCGGCGATATCACCCGTAAGCAGCAGCGCATCGGGCCGCCGCCGCACGGCGCGCACCGACTCGACCGCCGTCGCAAGCCGCGGAACCGACTGGTCGTCGAACCAGTCGCCGCCGATGTGCGGATCGCTCAGCTGCGCGAGGAGAAAGGAGGGGCTGCTAATGACCGGACATCATCGCTGAACGGGCAGGTGGAAAGAGCATGCGCAGCGTGGGTCTGATGTGCTCCAACCACTTCCGCTCGGAGCCGATGATCACGACCTCCCGCTGGGCGTAAGCCGGCGTGAGGAGCTTCGCATCCGCACAGAAGCGCACTGCCTCACTCGCCGAATCCAGGGCGCGCTTCCAGTCTTCCTCGATCCGATCCGCGGTCAGGCGTTCCATGAGTCGAGCGTAGGCTCGCCGGGCGCGCGCCGGATCCGTGGACGCACTGACGCTGAATCCGGGTTCCTGCTGAATTGGGCCTTGCCGGTTGCACCCGCGGCACCGGGCTGCCAGAGTCGGAGGCGAGCGCAGAAGGAGGGCACACATGAGACGGATTGCGCTGGCGCTGTCCGCCCTGGTCTCCGGACTGGCACTCGCTGCCGGGGCCGGCGCGGCGACGGCGCCGAACTTCCACCTCGTCACCTACGGGGGCGACACGTGGACGAACTACGACGTCACGACTCAGAACACGCAGAGCGTGGACTGGCCGGTCGACCTCATCTTCTGGGGGAACGCGTCGACGTCGAAGGTCTACAACGGGCTGCGCTGGATCTGGGGCGGAAGCACGATCTACGCGCAGGTCGACGACGGGGCCGGGCTCACATGGGTCGGCACCGGCGGGCGGAAGAACACGCTCTGCACGGACACGCACTACCGGCTCTACGCCGACTCCGACGGATACCTGTTCAACGTCCCGCTCGGCAGATACGTGATCGGAACCGCTCACCTCGACCGGAACGAGTGTTGGGGCAACTCGACGTTCGGCTTCAACGAGACCGCGGAGGCGAACGTCGCCGCACGCGCAAGGGCGATCTGGGGATCGTCGGCGGTGCAGGAGGACGCGCAGTTGATGCCCGACGGCACGCCCACGCTCGGACTGTTCGACAACGTCAACTGGGCGACGCAGGGCAACCATTACTTCCAGAACGACGGCTTTCCGACCCTGATCCACGTCCCGTGACGCCGTGGTCGCGAGGGCCGGCCGCGTCTGGAGCCGGCCCCTCTCGGCCTGAACGGACTACTGCTGCTGCGCGCCGCCGATCGAGGCGATCGTCGTCTTCGCGAGCGCGACGACTCGCGCCGGGAGCCTGGCGAAGACGAAGCGTTCCGCGAACTGCTGGCCCGGGCCGACCGCGTAGTCGAGCATCTTCTTCAGGTCGCTGGCCTTCTTCGAGTCCTTCGGGACGATCGCGTAGGTGAACGTCGAGATCGGATAGGCATCCTGCGCCGACGCCGGCGGTTCGACGATCGGAATCGAGTTGTCGGGCTGGGGCTTGTCCATCGCTTGCGCCGCGGCTTCGATGCCGGGCAGGTCGGGGCGGGCGAAGTTCCCTGCGGCGTTCTGGATCGACGCGACGCTGAGCTTGTTCTGGACGGCGTACGCGACGCTGATGTAGCCGAGCGCTCCGGGCGTGCGAGTGATCGAGCCCGCCACGCCCGAGTTTCCCTTGCTGCCCGATCCGATGGGGAAGTTGACCGTCGTGCCGTTTCCGACCCGCGCCTTCCAGGCCGGCGAGACTTCGTTCACGTATGACGTGAACGCGTACGTGTCGCCAGAGCCGTCAGAGCGGTAGATCGGCGCGATCCCCTGCGACGGGAGCTTCTTGCCAGGGTTCAACTGCGCGATGCGTGAGTCGTCCCACTTCGTGATCTTGCCGAGGAAGATGTCGGCGATGACCGGCCCGGATAGCCGCAGACCGGCCCCGGCGTCCGGCACGTTGTAGGACAGCGTCGTCGCGGAGAGCGCCCATGGGATGAGCAGGCACCCCTTGCACGCGTCGGCCTGGTCCGGCGAGAGCGGTGCGTCGGAGGCGCCGAAGTCGACGGTTCGGTCCGTGATCGCCTGGATACCGCCGCCGGATCCGATCGGCGAATACGTCAGGTCGATCCCCGACTGGTCCTTGAGCTCGGGAGTCCACGCCTGCACCATCGGCTCGACGAGCGACGACCCGGCGCCCTTGAGCGACGCCGTCGACTTGTCGCTGCCACCGCTCGAGCCGCCACACGCGGTCAGGCCGGCGGCGAGCAGCGCAGCGCCGATGAGAGTGAGGATCGTGTGACGGATCGTGATGCGCACCTACCCGCGGTTGTCTCCACTCAATCCGAAATGTCGTGTCGATGTGGAGGATTTCGGGTAGAGCTCGGGGCGCCAGCCTGTCACACGCTTGAATCGCGCGTTGGACACGCGCCCGCCGTCCCGTGCGACGTTGTAGACGCCGCTGGGCGCATCGAGCGCGGCGAGTAGGGCGGCGCCCGCGTCGTCGACGTGCAGTGTCGCGATCGCGTCGAGACTGGGAGTCTCATAGAACGTTCCCGGACCGTCGAGCCGACCAAAGCGAAGTACGACTCCACGGCGCCCGGCGTCGGCGAACCTGGCAGCCTCCCGCTCGGCGGCGAGGGCCGACTCGAGCTGCGGCGGGACCTCCCCCACGAACGTGACCGACGGCTGGACGTAGAGCTTCGTCCGACCGGACAGCGCTCCGTCGACGAGCAGCCGCGAGGCGTCCCGCCGCAGGCGGTCGTTCTCCCGCCACGCGTCCCGGTCGCTCCAATGCTCGCGCGGCGGGATGCGCGTCGCGAGGTGGAAGATCGCATCTGCCTCTGCGACGGCCTCCTCCACCCGCACGGCGTCGAAGAGATCGAGCTCGTTGCGCGCAGGAGCCCGAACGTCGTGGTCCGCGAGGAGCGGCAGAAGGGCCCGGCCGAGCACCCCGGACCCTCCTGTCACGAGCACACGCACCCTGCGACGGCTAGCCGAACGTGAAGCAGTACACTTCGGCGCCGGGGCCGAGGAACGTGATCTCGAACGTACGGTCGGTGACCGGTCGCCGCTCGCGGATCAGCTGGTGGAGCCGCGGCGGCCGGTCGAGCGTTCCGTTCCCTTCCTCGTCGACGTCGAGCCCGTGCGAGTCGCCGGGCGGCTCGCCGTCGACGCGCACCCGGAACTGGACCGTGCCCGACTCGGGCGGGCCCATGACGAGATTGACGTCGCGCGCATGGAAGCGGAACACGAGACTCCCGCCCTCTTCGTGGAGAACGCTCTTGCCCGGTCCGAGCGTCCAGTTCCCCGAGAGCGCCCACTGGTTGCGCTCGAGCCGGTCGGGGACGCCGAAGTCCTGCGGCTCGTCGAACTCGGCCGTGTCGGCGGACACGAAGTTCTGGCCCTGCTCGTAGCCGAGGTAGGTCTCGGGCGAGCCCAGGGTCTGCCAGTCGGCCTGCGCCTCGAAGCCCTCGTCGG
>JBKPQP010000239.1:0-6573 GCA_046734155.1 Actinomycetota bacterium
GCTCATGTCGGCGTGGTTGCGCGAGAACGTGATCAGCGCCAGGTTCGCGCCGTTGAGCATGATCTCGATCGAGAGCAGGACGATCAGCGGGCTGCGGCGCAGCATCACGCCGAGGGCTCCGATCGCGAACAGGAACGCGGAGACGGCGAGGTACCAGGTGAGATTCGGGCCCATCATTTCGCTCAGAACTCCCTCTCCATGACCTCGGTTGCGGTCGGGTACGTCCGCTTGGGCTCGTCGTCGCGTGCCTGGCTGCCGAGGACGACGCCGCCAACCGCGGCCGCGAGCAGCACGATCGACGTGATCTCGAACGCCAGCAGGTGGTCGCTCAGGAACACGCGGCCGACCTCGGATGGGCTCCCAAACGCCGAGGTCACATCCGGCGCATTCGACAACCGGCCGCTCGCCTTCAGCCCGACGACGACCACGATCTCGACCATCAGCGCGCCGGCTGCGGCCACGGCGCCGAGCGCCTGCCAGCTCGGCCCGCCGGCCCACGGCGCGTCAGCGTGCCGCCCGAGGTAGGCGATCACGAACAGGAACATCACCATCACCGCGCCCGCGTAGACGAGCACCTGCGCGGCCGCGACGAACTCCGCCGAGAGCAGCAGGTAGAGCACCGCCAACGAGCCGAGGTTCCCGATCAGCGCGAGCGCCGAGTAGAACGGGTTCGCGAACGAGACGACGGCCGCGCCCGAGCCGAGGCACGCGAAGGCCGCGACGAACCACACGGCCCAGACCAAAGCGTTCCCCACTAGCGCCCCTTCCAGTGCTGCCGCTGAGCTTCTCGGTCGCGAGCACCAAGCCAGAGGCCGCACTCGTTCGAAGCCAATGCTGAGTGAAGCCTTGGTGAGAGCGAGGGTGGCCTCTGGCGCCGCGTGATCGCGGGCGAGAAGTCAGCATGTAGTGCTGGGAGGGGCACTACGAGCGCTCCTTGTAGGCCGGGACCGGCGTGTCGTAGAGGCTGCGGTCGGCCACCGGCACGCGCTTGATCGGCTCCGCGAGCAGCATGTCCTTCGTGTAGATCAGGTCGTCGCGCGAGTACTCGGAGATCTCGTACTCCTGCTCGAGGGTGATCGCGTCGAAGGGGCAGGCGAGCTCGCAGTAGCCGCAGAAGATGCAGCGCGAGAGGTTGATCTCGTAGATTCGGGCGTAGCGCTCCCCGGCGGAGACGCGGTTGTCGGCCGTATTCTCGGCGGCGACGACGCGTATGCAGTCGGCCGGGCACGCAGCCGCGCAGAGCGAGCAGCCGACGCACTTCTCGAGCCCGTTGTGGTGGCGCCAGAGCCGGTGCCGTCCACGGAAGCGCGGGTAGAGCGGTCGCTTGTACTCCGGGTACTGCTGCGTGATCGGCTTCTTGAAGATCTGCTTCAGCGTGACGCCGAAGCCCTTGAACGAGTCGGCCGGGCGCGGGCTCAAGAGAACGCCACCACGAGCGCTGCCGTCACGAGCGCGTTCAGCGTCGCCACCGGGAGCAGCACCTTCCAGCCGAACGCCATCAGCTGGTCGTAGCGCAGCCGTGGGAGCGTCGCCCGCAGCCAGATGAAGAGCCCGATCAGGATCAGCACCTTGAGCAGGAACCAGACCGGTCCGAGCGGCGACCAGGGGCCGAGCCAGCCGCCGAGAAAGAGGGTCACGCACAGGCCCGAAAGCACGATCAGGTTCACGTACTCCGCCATCGAGAAGAGCCCGAAGCGCATGCCGCTGTACTCCGTGTGGTACCCGGCGACCAGCTCGGTGTCGGCCTCGGGCAGGTCGAAGGGCGGGCGGTTCGTCTCGGCCGTGCCGGCGGCGAGGAAGACAACGAAGCCGACGAACTGCGGGATCACGTACCAGATCGTGTGCTGCTGCTGGTCGACGATCTGCGTCAGGGAGAGCGACCCGGCCATGAGCACGACTCCGAGCACGGACAGCGCGAGCGCGACCTCGTAGGAGACCATCTGCGCGCACGTGCGCATCGAGCCGAGCAGCGCATACTTCGAGTCCGAGGCCCAGCCGCCGACGATGAACCCGTACACGCCGAGGGCTCCCAGGGCGAAGATCAGGATCAGCGAGATCGGGACGTTCGCGATCTGCCCCGAGATGTCGTAGCCGGCGACGTGCCAGCCCTCGCCCCACGGGATGACCGCGAAGGCGGCAAGCGCGGTGAAGGCGGAGACGATCGGCGCGGTGATGTACAGGAAGTCGACGGCCGTGGCGGGGTAGAAGCTCTCCTTGCGGATGAGCTTCACGAGGTCGGCGATCGGCTGCAGGAGACCGAACGGGCCTGCCCGGTTGGGGCCGTAGCGGAGCTGCATGCGCCCGAGGAGCTTGCGCTCGACCCAGGTCATGTAGGCGAACATGCCGAGCAGCAGGTTGATGATGATCGCGGCCTTGATGAGGTCGATCCACCAGGGCTCGTTCATGTGGACACCTCGACATGCGTGCCCAGGCCTACAGCGTGCTCGGCGGCGACCCGGGCGACGCCCTTGAGGAGCTTCCGGTTCACGCGCGCGCGAAGCTCGACGGAGGTTCCGTTCGAGCTCACCCGCACCGTCGAGCCGGCCTGGGCGCCGATCTTCTTCGCGTCTTCGGCGGAGAGCTCGATCTCCGCTCCCGGGCGCTGGAACTGGAGCTCGGGGATCCGCTCGATCGCGGGGCCTGAGAAGAGCGGGCGGTAACTGACCAGCTGCAGGCCCTTTCCGCGCTCGCGCTTCGGCGCCTTGGGTGCTCCTGGGACGTCGACATCGGTCGCACGCTCGGGCAACGTGGCCAGCTCCCCGATCGCCGGGTAGTCGATCCCTCCGTAGCAGCGCTCCGAGAGCTCGGCGAACACCTGTGACGGGTGCGGCGCGACCTCGACGTCGAAGCGCTCTGCGAGCTTGGAGATCCACGCGAGCTCGTCGGGACAGGGCGGGATGACCGCGCGACGCAGGCGCTGGAGCCGCCCTTCGAGGTTCATGTACGTCCCGTCGCGCTCGAGGTAGCCCGTCCCGGGCAGGACGAGGTTTGCCCAGCCCGCGACCGGCGTGCGGAACATCGAGACCGCCAGGACTCGCTCGGCCTGCTCTGCGAGGGCGCGAACGTCAGGGTTCGCGGCCGCCTCGTCTCCGGACACGATCAGGAGCTCGATCGGCTCCGGATCCGCCTCGTCGCGGTCGGCAGCAGCGGCCCAGCCGTCGGCGACGCCGCGACCGTTCGCGGTCTCGGGGAGGTGGAAGGCGCCGCTGCCCGGCTTCTCCGCGAGGCCGAGCTCGGCCGCCAGCCCGGCGATCGTCGCGCCGCCGTTTCCACCTGAGCCGGACCAGACCAGGATCGTGCGCTCGCCCGCTCGGATGCGGTCGCCGAGCTCGTCGCGCACTCTGCCGAGCCCTCCGCCCGGCTCGCCGATCCCGCTTTCGACGACCTCGGCACCGGCGCGGCGTGCGGCCTTGATCCAGAGGTCGGCGATCGGAGCGCGCTCGACGACGGGGTCGTCGCCGAGGATCACGATCAGCTCTGCGTCGCGGATCGCGGACAGCGGGAGCCGGAACGCGTCGAGGGCGGGGCTGACGTCCTCCGGCATGACGGCGACGTGGGCGTCGAGCCCCTGGCGCAGGAGCTTGCCGAGCGCGTACGCCTGCTCGATGGTCTCGGAGCCTGAAAGCGCCGTGACGATGTTCGCACCGCTCGCGCGGAGCATCTCCTCGGCCTCGTCGAGCGCGTCGTCCCACGAGAGCGTCTCGTAGCGCCGGACTCCGACCTTGCGGCCCGGGTCGACGATGCGGTCGCCGGCGCGCAGGTGGGTGAAACCGAAGCGGCCCTTGTCACAGAGCCAACCCTCGTCTATTTCCGGATGGTTGCGCGAGCCGATCCGCTTGACCTTTCCCTCGCGCGTCGTCGCCTCGACGTTGCAGCCGACGGGGCACAGCCCACAGACCGTCGGGACGTCCTGGACCTCCCACGGGCGGGCCTCGAACCGGTACTGCGTCGACGTGAGTGCTCCGACCGGGCAGAGCTCGATCACGTTCCCCGAGAACGGCGCACGGTAGGGCTGGTCCTCGAAGGTGGCGATGATCGACTGCGACCCGCGCTCACGGGCGACGAGCTGGTCGTCCTCGGCGACGTCGGACGAGAACCGAGTGCAGCGGTAGCAGAGAATGCAACGCTCGCGGTCGAGGGCGATCGTGGGCGAAATCGGGATCGGCTTCTCGAACGTGCGCTTCGGGAACGTGTTGCGGGTGACCGGCGGCCCCCACCGGAACGTGAGGTCCTGGAGTGGGCACTCGCCGCCCTTGTCGCAGACGGGACAGTCGAGCGGGTGGTTGACGAGGATGAACTCGAGCGTGGAGCTCTGGCCGTCCGCGGCGACCTTCGAGGTGTGCGCGGTCCTGACGACCATGCCGTCCGCCGCGGTCAGCGTGCAGCCGGCCTGGAGCTTGGGCATGCCTTCGACCTCGACGAGGCACATGCGGCACGCGCCGACCGGCGCTCCGAGCCGGGGCTCGTAGCAGAAGACGGGGATCTCGATCCCGGCCGCGAGCGCCGTCTCGACCAGGCCCGTGCCCTTCGCGACCTGAACTTCGCGTCCATCGACCGTGACGGTCACGGTTTCGGGCGCGCTCATGCTGGCACCTCGGCGAGCGGTAGGTGGCGATGCAGGTCGACCGGGGCCACGACGCCTTCGACCGAGGACTCGCCGCCGTACGGACAGCCGCCACCGTCGATGTGCGCCTCGAACTCGGCGCGGAACTTGTCGATGTAGCTGCGCACCGGCCAGACCGCGAAGTCGCCGAGAGCGCAGAGCGAGCGGCCCTCGATTCGATCGCAGATCCCGCGCAGCAGATCGAGCTCCGCGTGTCCGGCTCGGCCGTACTCGATCTTCTCCAGCAGGCCGACCATCCAGCGCGTGCCCTCGCGGCACGGGGTGCACTTCCCGCACGACTCGTGCATGTAGAACTTCTCCGCCCGCAGGCAGAGCTGCACCATGCAGGCGCGGTCGTCGACGACGATGATCGCCGCCGAGCCAAGGAACGAACCGGCCTTCTGGATCGAGTCGAAGTCCGCGGGCGTGTCGATCTGGTCCGGCGTGAACACGGGAACGGACGAGCCGCCCGGGATGATCGCCTTCAGCTGCCGGCCGTTGGGGATCCCGCCGCCCACGTCGTAGATCAGCTCCCGGAGTGTCGTCCCCAGCGGCAGCTCGTAGTTCCCGGGGCGCTCGACGTTCCCAGACAGCGAATAGACGACGGTACCCGGCGACGACTCCGGTCCGATCTCTTTGTACTTCGGCACGCCCAGGTCGAGGATGATCGGAACGTTCGCGATCGTCTGGACGTTGTTGATCAGCGTCGGCGATCCGTAGAGGCCGGCGATGGGCGGGAACGGCGGCCGCGGCCTCGGCTGACCGCGCTGGCCCTCGAGCGAGTCGAGCAGCGCCGTCTCCTCCCCGCAGATGTACGCGCCCGCGCCGCGATGGATGACGAGCGTCACGTCGCCCAGCACCCCGGCATCGCGTGCCTCGTCCGCGGCCGCCTTCAGGACCTCGAACTCGGCCAAGTATTCGCCGCGGATGTAGATGAAGACGTGCTTCGAGCCGATCGCGTGCGCGGCGATCAGGCACCCCTCGATGAACCTGTGTGGAACCCGGCTCATGATCTCGCGGTCCTTGAACGAGCCCGGCTCCGACTCGTCCGCGTTCGCGACCACGTACGTCGGCTTGCCCGCGGCCTCGGGCGGCTGGACGAGGCTCAGCTTGCGCCCCATCGGGAAGCCCGCGCCGCCCCGGCCGCGCAGCGTCGCGTTCGAGATCTCCTCGATGACGGCGTCGCGGCTCATCCCGCGAGCCTTCTCGAGCGTCGCGTAGCCGCCGACCGCGCGGTACTCGGAGAGCTTTGTCAGGTCGCGCTCATCGGCTCCGGCGAGCACGAGCTGCGTCGTGTCAGCCATTACGCAGCTCCTCGACGATCGCGCGCACGTCCGCCGGGCGCGTCGGCTCGCGGTAGCGGTGGTCGAGCACGACCACCGGCGCATAGCCACAGCCGCCGGCGCACTCGATCGTCCGCAGCGTGACCTTCCCGTCCTCGCTCGTCTCGCCCGGCTCGATTCCGAGCTCCTCCGAGAACGCGTCGACGACCTGTTGCGCTCCGACGAGCGCGCACGAGACGTTCGTGCACACCTCGACGACGTGCTCGCCGACGGGCGCCAGGTTGTACATGTCGTAGAACGAGGCGACGGACTGCACGTGAGCCGGCGTCAGGTCGAGCGCCTCGGCCACCTCGACGAGCGCCTCCGGCGGGAGCCAGCCGCCGTACTGGTGCTGTGCGAGCCGGAGCCCGCTCATCACAGCCGACTTCTTGTCCGGATACGGCTCGGCCGCCGCGCGGATCTCGTCCTGCAGCGAGCTCAGCGGTCGACCTCCCCCATGACGCTGTCCAGCGAGCCGACGATCGCAATCATGTCCGCGACCAAGGCGTTCGTCATCGTGGTTGCCGTCGCTTCCAGCGCGACGAAGGACGGCGCGCGGAACTTCACACGCCACGGCTTGGGGCCGCCGTCGGAGACGACGAAGCAGCCCATCTCACCGCGTGCCGACTCGACGGTCACGTAGACCTC
>JBKPQP010000240.1:0-4040 GCA_046734155.1 Actinomycetota bacterium
GCGGTCAGACGGACGTGACCTTCGAGCGCCACGAGGCGCGACAGTTCGGGCGTCGACACGATGATCAGCTCGCGTGGCTGGTCGGCCGAGCGAAGCCGCGCTGCGATCCTCTCGTCCTCCGCGGCGTTCACCTCCGGAACGTCGCCGGCGTGGATTCGAGCCGCGGCAACGGTCGGACGGCGCGTTCCGCCCGAGATGTCCAGCCACCAGTCCCAGTCGATGTACAAGATCGACAGCACCTCGTCCGGAGGGAGACCCACGAGCGACCAGTCCACTTCCTCCGGGAAGCCGCCGAACAACCCGTCGCGACGAAGCCATCCTCGATGCTCCTCGAGGATCCTCGCGCGCCGAGCGTTCTCTTCGGCATCGTCGAGATCCGCGGCGAGCAGCACCGACTCATCGAGCTCGGCATCGCGCAACAGATCACGAATCCGGTCCCCGTAGCGAGGCGAGTCGAGCTCCCCGCGCAGGAACACCGCGATGATTTCGGGCTCGCTCGCAGATCGGATCGTCCGCACTAGCGAACGGCGAAGAGGCGCCACTCCTCTGGGACGCCCTTGAGCGGGTGCAGCCCGCGATCCTCGAACTCGAGGCCGGACCCGGCGGTCAGGTCGCGCACAGTGCTCGAGACGAGCACCTCGCTCGGCCCGGCCGTCGCGAGGACGCGCTGGCCGATGTGCACGGCGACCCCGGCGAGGCCGTCTCCGAGCACCTCGACCTCGCCCGTGTGCAGGCCCGCGCGGATCTCGATTCCGAGCTCCTGAACCGCGTCGCGCACGACGCACGCACAGCGCACCGCCCGAGCGGGCCCGTCGAAGGTCGCCAGGAAGCCGTCCCCCGCCGTGTCGATCTCCTGACCCTGGTGCCGGTCGAGCTCGCGTCGAACGATTGCCCGATGCCGCTCGAGCAAGTCGCGCCAGCGAGCGTCGCCGATCTCGGCGATGACGCCGGTCGAGTCGACGATGTCGGTGAAGAACACCGTCGACAGCTGCCGGTCCGACTTCGGCGGGCCGGCGATCCCGGCGACGAACGACTCGATCTCGCCCAGCACCCGTTCGCTGTCGCCGAGGAACACGAAATAGTCCGACCCCGGAAGCTCGACGTACGTCGCACCCGCGATGTGCTCCGCCAGGAATCGGCTGTGCTCCGGACGCACCCACGCGTTGTCCGCTCGGTGGAGGATCAGCGTCGGCGCGCTGATGCTCGCCAAGACCTCCCGCACGTCGATCTGGGCGAGCGTCCGGCGGATGGCCATGATCGTGCCCGGAGGCGATCCGATTCGCTGGTACCTCGCCCACCACTGCCGAAACGCTTCGTCTCCGACGCGGCTCGGAGCGACGAGGTCGAGGAACACGCCACGTCCCCACCCCGCACGCATCACGTTGCGCACCTCGTCCTCGATCTCCGGCCCGCGGCCTCCTGGGTAATCCGGCGCCCGAGAGAGGCGGGCGAACGAGTTCACGAGCACGAGGCCGGCGGCGCGTTCCGGGTGCGTCGCGGCGAAGAGCATGCTCATCGTCCCGCCCCCGCCGATCGCCATCAGGACGGCGCTCTCCGAGCCGACGTCGTCCATGACCACGCGCACGTCGTCCATCCACTGCTCGATCGACGGCAACTCGTCGAGAGAGACGGGATCCGAGATGCCGCTGCCCCTCTGGTCGAACGAGATCAACCGTCCGAACGACGCGAGCCGCTCGAGGAACGCGGCCAGCTCCGGCTGGTCCCACTGGACCTCGATCGTGTGCCAGAACTCGGGGACGAAGACGATGTCGACCGGCCCGTCGCCGACCACCTGGTATGCGATGTGGAGGTCGCCAGTCTTCGCGTATCGGGTCTCCGGGGTCATGAGGGCAAGAGGGTCCCTCGCAGCTGCGCTTCCCGTCAAGTCCTCGGGCTAGACTCGACTCTCTGACGCGGGTTGCCGAACAGCCGCTCCACCGCGCCCTCGGCCTGACCGACGGGGAATTCGACCGCATCCAGGAGCTGCTCGAACGCGAGCCGAACCACTTCGAGCTCGCCGTCTTCTCGCTCCTCTGGTCCGAGCACTGCGGCTACAAGCACTCGGCGCTCCTTCTGAAGCGCTTCCCGACCGAGTCGCCGCACGTCCTCCAGGGCCCGGGCGAGAACGCGGGGGTCGTCGACCTCGGAGGCGGCGAAGCGGTCGCGTTCAAGGTCGAGAGCCACAATCACCCGTCGGCGGTCGAGCCGTTCCAGGGCGCGGCGACCGGGATCGGCGGGATCCTGCGCGACATCATCGCCATGGGCGCTCGGCCGGTCGCCCTCCTGGACGGGCTCCGCTTCGGCGAGCCGGGCTGGATGTTCGAGCGTGCGGTGGCGGGAATCGGCCACTACGGGAACTGCGTCGGCGTGCCCACTGTCGGCGGGGAAGCGGTCTTCGACCCGTCCTACGCGGGCAACTGCCTCGTCAACGCGATGTGCGTCGGGCTCCTGCCGACCGAGCGCGTCCTCAAAGCACAGGCGCGCGGCACCGGGAACGTCCTCGTTCTCTACGGCGCGACGACCGGGCGCGACGGCATCGGCGGCGCGAGCGTGCTCGCCAGCCAGGAGCTCGGCGAGGAAGACGCAGACAAGAGGCCGTCCGTCCAGATCGGCGACCCGTTCACCGGCAAGAAGCTGATCGAGTCGAGCCTCGAGCTCGTCGAACGCGACCTCGTCGTCTCGTTGCAGGACTGCGGCGCCGCCGGCCTGGCGTCGTCGCTCGCGGAAATGGCGCGCGGCGGAGGTGGGATCGACGTCCACCTCGACCGCGTCCCGCTGCGCGAGGGGGAGATGGAGCCCTGGGAGATCATGATCTCCGAGAGCCAGGAGCGGATGGTCGCGGTCGTCGCGCCGGAGAACCTCGCAGCGGTCGAGGAGGTCTGCGACCGCTGGGAGCTCGCTCACGCGCGGATCGGCCAAGTGACCGAGACCGCCGAGCTGCGCGCGTACTTCGACGGCGAAGTGGTCGGAGCCATTCCTGCGGCGTTCCTGACCGACGAGGCGCCACGGTACGACGTGCCCAGGCGGCCGCGGGCTCCGGCCGAGCCCGCCCCGACTCCGGAAGGGCCGCCGACGCAGGACGCCCTGCTCGGGCTCCTAGCCTCGCCGAACCTCCGCAGTCGGGCCTGGGTCTTCCGCCGCTACGACCACCTCGTCGGCTCGCGGACTGTTCGCCGGCCGGGCCTCGACGCTGCGGTCCTCCGCCTGCGCCCCTCGAACCGCGGACTGGCGCTCAGCCTCGACGGCTCGGGCAGAATCGCCCGGCTCGACCCGCACACAGGCGGGGCGATGGCCGTGCTCGAGGCGGCGCGCAACGTCGCCTGTGCCGGGGGCGAGCCGCTCGCGATCACCGACTGTCTCAACTTCGGCAACCCGGAGAAGCCGGAGATCGCATGGGAGCTGTCGGAGGCGATCGAAGGAATGTCCGCTGCGTGCGAGGCGCTCGGGATCCCGGTCGTGTCCGGCAACGTCTCGCTCTACAACGACACCGATGGTCGCTCGATCCACCCCACGCCTGTCGTCGGCTGCGTCGGTCTCGTCGCCGATGTCCGCAAGGTTCCGGGCCCCTGGCGTGAAGACGACGCGATCTATCTCGCGGGCGAGCCGAAGCTGTCGTTCGACGGCTCCGAGTACCAGGCGCGTTACGGCAGGCTTGCAGGCCGTCCGCCCCGGCTCGACCTCGCACGCGAAGCAGAGCTGATCCGGGCCCTGCACGAGGTCGCGCCGCGCTGCTCGTTCGTCCACGACGTCTCCGAAGGCGGGCTTGCGATCGCGCTGGCCGAGGGCGCCATCGCCGCAGGAATCGGAGCCGAGCTCGACCTGCCGGACGACCCGCTCACGCTCTTCGGAGAAGGCGGCGGCCGAGCGATCCTCGCCTCGAGCGAGAACCTTCCATTCCGCCGCATCGGATCCGTCGGTGGGAGTACTCTGCTCGGTGTTCGGATCGAGGACCTGCGGCACGCCTACGAGGAGACCTGATGTGCGGAGTGTTCGGCATTCGCGCCCCCGAGCGTGACGTCGCGCGCGTCACGTTCTTCGGC
>JBKPQP010000241.1:0-2333 GCA_046734155.1 Actinomycetota bacterium
CCTGCATTCCGACTCCTTCCCCCGCGGCGTCAGGACACAAGGCTGGTCCAGTGTGCGGGAATGTCCCCCTGAGAAGCCGGTCAGTGCCGCGGGCGGCCGTCGTCCGTTTTGACGTAGCCCGGCGGGTAGCCCGCGTGTTGCACGACGCCGCTCGCCTCGCCCTCTCTGCCGGCGGTTGCGGCGAGCGCGTCGGTGTTCTCGACTGAACGCTCCGAGTCGATCGCGTGATCGCCGCGGTCGAACGAAGGAAGCCGCAGCTGCTTCAGTCTCCGAAGGATCCGGCCCATAGACCGATCCTACCGGCGCTAGTTACGTGAACCTCGCCACGGCCTGTGCCGGTGTGCGGGAATCTCACCCGACTGACCTCACGCGCGGCAGCACTACCTCCCGTTGTTGCTGCCGGGTTGATGTCGTCCCCCTAGGCTTCGGCGCGCGTTGGACTTCTTCGTCTATAGCCGCGACGCGTCCGGAACGGAAGCGCTTCGAGATGATGACGAGCTGCTCGAGGAGCACTGGTCGTATATGGATCGGTTCGCGGCGTCGATGATTGCGCGCGGACCGACGTTCGGCCCTGATCACGAGACGGTGACCGGCAGCCTTCACGTCGTCGGACTGCCGAGCGTGGATGCGGTGCATGAGTTTGTCGCACGCGAACCGAACAACCGCGCCGGCGTCTACGCGGAGCACTCGGTCTGGCGCTTCGAGAATCTGCTCGGGCGCACGATGTGGGAGTTCCCGGGCACAGCCGACGAGCCGAAGTTCCTGATCATCGCGCATTCGCATGTCCCGGAGACCGCAGCGAGAGGCCGGCCGTTGCCACGGGAGAGCCTCTCGACAGAGTTGCGCAAGCAACTGATCGTCCATGGTGCGCTGAGGACTCTCGACGACGCCGCAATGGTCGGCTTCGCGCTGGCCGTCCAGGCCCGGGACAGGCAAGCGGTCGGCACACTCCTCGATCAGGGGCGAGCGGGACTCACGGCCTTCGCGAGTATCGAGATCCACGACTGGGAGTTCGGCGGGCGGCGCTGACCCTGCCACTCGGCGGCCAGACGAGATGACGCACCGCTGGGCCAGTGTCCCGAATGATCCCGAGGGTCGCGAGGTCGCCTACGACGTTGGGTCGACGACTCTGGTGACGACCCAGCGGTGCTTGCCGATCTTGCGGTCGGGGACGAATCCCAGCTTCTCGTAGGTCGACAGGGCGCCGTTGAAGAGGAAGCCGGCAGGAACGGAACCCGCGTCCTCGGGATAGCCCTCGACGTTGCCGCCGCCGAGACGTGCAATCAACTCGAGCGCCCCGGCGAGCGCCGCCGTGGCGACGCCCTTGCGCCGGTGCCCCTTGCCGACGAAGTTGCAGGCGATCCGCCAGTCCGGCAAGGTCGTTGCGGTCTTCTCGTAGGCAGCCCGGTTCTTGATCTTCGGCACCTCGTCCGGCGCGCCGAACTGGCACCAACCCACACAGTCGTCGCCATCGAACACAAGGGCCGCGTGGGCACTGCCTGCCTGCACCCGTGCGAGCTTGCGTCGCCGGTTCAACGCCGGCTCGCGGCTGTCATCCGGATGAAAGCCCATGCACCAACAACCCCCGAAGACGCCGTTGTTCGCCTCAACCAGCCTGGCGAACGCATCCCAGCTCGACTCATCGAGAGCCTTGATCGTGTACCCCGACCCCACTAGCAACTCAGCCTAGCCCGCCAGCACGCAAAGCACTGGGCTGGGCCAGCGTTCCGGAATTGTCACCCCCGCGCCGAGGCGTGAATCGTTACCTCAGTGGAGGCTCTTGATGGAGAGCGTTACTCAGCGCTCGTCTTCGTCCGGGTGAAGGACGCCGGGCGTGGGCGTCACCAAGCCAGCGCTACTGGACGGCGATCCGGCAGCTTGAGAGATTCGGATCGAAAGGCGATCGGATGCAAGCGTCTTCGCCTCGGCCTCGGTCTCCAGATCGATTGCTTGACGGCGGAACCGACGCCTGAGCGAGCGGAGTAGGTGCATGGAAGTGATTCTAGACGCGTTGTCGCGGGCGTCGCTCGTGTGGGCCAGTGTGCGGGAATGTCACCAGAGGAGGGCCAGTGTGTATTACGCGAGCGAGGCGCCCGACGGCGCCTCGCTCAACAACGACTCGCGCGCGTCGATCAGGGTGTTCGCGGACCTTGTGGCTGTCGTGAAATGCCCTCGACCACCTGTCCGGTGTCATTGTCTTTCCCTTGCCGGGCGACGTCGGCCTGGGAAACGACCCCGACTAGGCGATCGTCCTCGGCGGTCACAGCCAGACGCCTCACCTGGTACTGCGCCATGACCTTGAGCGCCTCCGAGAGATCGTCGTCGGGACTCAC
>JBKPQP010000242.1:0-5398 GCA_046734155.1 Actinomycetota bacterium
CCGGCAACCGGCGCTGGATCCAGCTCGTGTTCGACGCCATGCTGCTCGACCCGGTGGGGCCGACGATGGTCGACGCGCGCAACTCGATGCTCGCGGCCGACGTAATGCGGTACGGCGGCGCCAACCAGACGGTGATCTGGCGGGCGTTCGCGAAGCGTGGGCTCGGGGCGGCGGCGGCGGTGCACGCCACCACCGTCAACGACACGAACCCCGTGCCTGACTTCGCCTCGCCGCTTGGCGGCAACACTCAGGTGACCTTCGAGCTCAAGGCCGACGCTCCGGGCCACCCGGACGTGGTCGGGAACGTGTACGTCGGTCACTACCAGAAGCAGGTCAACCCGATCGCCGACACCGATCCGGCGACGACGAACTCGGGCATCGACGTCAACCGTGACGCCGTCGCCTCCTTCGTCCACGGCAGGTACGACTTCCTCGTCGTGGCGAACGGCTACGGCGCGTTCCGGTTCAGCGCCGACCTGAAGGGCTCGTCGAGAACGATCAAGCTGAAGCTGCCGACGAACTGGGCTTCCGCGGCACAGGGCGCCACGGCCAGCGGCGACGGCACCAACTTCGGGAACGCGATCGACGAGACCGAGCTGACGAACTGGTCGGCCGACGGTCGCGCCGCCGACGGGACCCTCTCCGGGATCCTCGGCAAGCAGATCACCATCGACCTCGCGGGGACGGACGCGCGCGAGATCAGGCACGTCGAGGTCAGCGCGATGATCGCACCGGGCGAAAGCCGCTTCGCGGCGCTCCGGTCGTTCGAGCTGTGGGCGTGCAATGCCGCCAAGGGAGCGGACTGCTCGACTGGTGCTGGGTTCACGAAGGTGTACACCAGCGCACCTGACGCCTTCCCCGGCGACGCACCGAGGCCGAACGGGCCGCACCTGATCCTGAGGGACTTCAAGGTTCCGAAGTTCAATGCGACCCACCTGCGGCTGCGCGTGCTGGCCAACCAGTGCACCGGTGGGCCCGCCTACCAGGGCGAGCAGGACCTGGACCCGGCGGCGACGACCGACTGCGACACGAACGTCTCGGCCGCGTCGACCCGTCGCTTCGTGCGGGTCGCCGAGATCCAGGCGTTCAGCGACGATCCGACGGACGACTAGTCGGGTCGTAACACGTCTCACCCCGAGAGGGCCGGCCGCAAGCCGGCCCTCTCGCTGTTTGGCTCCCCATGCGTAGTTGTGCGGATCGGCGCAAATCGGTGCCGATTCTTGTATAAGCCACCCTGCACAAGCTCGGAGCGGCCGTCGGACGTGCGGGGCAGGCGCATCTCTCAGGTGCCGGCGCCGGCGGCCGCGCCGAACATGAGTCGAGGGGAGACCGATGACACGAGCACGAAGCACTCGTCCGGCGCTGGTCGGGCTGCTCGTCGTGGTCTTCGCAGCTGCGGCGGTGCTGGTGGCCGTCGCGATGCGAGGAAGCGGCGGAGCCCCGGCGGCGCGGATAATCAGTGGCGAGGAGCCGACGGCCCTCGCCCGTCATCTGGAGACGCTGTCGAAGCTGACGCCGGGTCTCGAGCAAGAAGAGGGGCCTGCGTCGGGCGCCGAGGCGGCGTTCATGGAGCGCGCGTATCCGAGCGAGACGATCTCGGTCGGGCAGGTTGAGGCGGCACGCGCAGCTTTCCAGGAGGCACAGGGCCGTCCGTTCACGAAGGGCAAGGGACGGAAAGGCACCTGGGTCACGATCGGCCCGAGCGAGGCGCTCTATCCGTTCGAGCCCTTCCGGACGTCGTTCCTCTATGTGCCGAACTCATATGTCGCGGGCGGCCGGACGACGTCGATCGCAGTGGCTGCGTCCTGCAAGCCGGGCGATTGCCGCGCGTACATCACGGCTGCAGGCGGAGGAGTCTGGCGAACGAAGAACGCGCTGACCGGCCAGCCGCACTGGGAGTACCTTGGCGGCCTGCTCGGCATCAATGCGGCGGGCAGCGTCTACATCGATCCGAACGACCCGAGCGGAGACACCGTCTACGTCGGGACCGGTGAGGCGAACATCTGCGCCTCGGGCTGCGTCGCGGGGACCGGTGTCTACAGGTCGACGAACGGCGGCGACAGCTGGACACGGCTCGGCGGCGGGACGTTCGACGGCCTGGGCATCGGCGCGATCGTGGTGAAGCCGGGAAGCCCGAACACCATCTATCTGGGCGTGACGACGGCGCTGCGGGGGATGTCGTCCGTCTGCTGCTCGGGCATCACGCGGCCGGTCCCGGGTGCCGGAAAGTGGGGCCTGTACAAGTCGACGAACGGCGGCGCTTCCTGGTCGTTCATCCACGACGGCTCGACCAACGTGGCCGACTGCGTCGGCGACTTCACGGAGTGGAACAACCTCCGGACCTGCTCGCCACGCGGAGTCCGCTCCCTGGCGCTCGACCCGTCGAACCCGGAGATCGTCTACGCGGGCTCGTACGCGCGCGGCGTCTGGCGTTCGCCCGATGGTGGCGCGACCTGGACGCAGATCAAGCCGTCGCTGAATGCCGCGATCATCCAGACCCGGCCGAACCTGGCCGTAACGACGTTGCCGAACGGCAAAACGCGCATGTACGTCTTCGAGGGCAACAACAACACGCTGGGTACCTCGAACCCCAACTCCTCGCGCCTGTTCCGGAGCGACGACGTCGCCACGGGGGCGCCGGTGTTCGGCGATATGTCCAGCGCGGACCCGGCCGATCCGGGCTTCGCATTTCGGGGTACCTGCGATCCGCAGTGCTGGTACGACTCGTTCGTCTACACCCCGGCAGGCCATCCGGACGTCGTCTACGTCGGCGGTGACTACTTCTACGGCGAGACCGTCGCCAACAAGCGAGGCGTCGTCCTGTCGACCGACGGGGGCGTGAGTGCCACTGACATGACGTTCGACGGCACCGACATGCTCCACCCGAACGGGCTCCATCCAGACCAGCACTCGCTGGTCACGATCCCCGGTCGGCCGTTCCAGTTCATCGAGACGAACGACGGCGGCGTCATGCGCTCGAGCGGCGAGTTCGTCGACCGCTCGGCGTGGTGTGACGACCCGAACCGCGGGCTGAGCGGCGACCGACTGACCCGGTGCAGGCAGATGCTCTCGCGGATCCCGTCGAAGCTGGAGAGCCTGAACAAGGGCCTTTCCACGCTGCAGTTCCAGAGCTTCTCGGTCAGCCCGCACAACGTCAACGTCATCCAGGGCGGCACGCAGGACAACGGCACCTGGGAGACTGGAGGCAACCCGACGAAGTGGGAGAACACGATGATCGGCGACGGCGGCCAGTCGGGCTTCGACGTCGCGATCCCTGGGTTCCGCTTCCACAACTTCACCGGAGCGTCGCCCGACGTGAACTTCGACAACGGCGACCTCGAAAAGTGGATCTGGACGGGCGATCCTCTTGGGCAGGCCGCCGAGTTCTACTCCCCGGTGATCTCCGATCCGGTCGTCTCGAAGACGCTCTTCGCCGGAACTCAGACCGCATTCCGGACGAAGACGGCGGGGCTCGGCAACAGGACCGTCGCCGAGGCGCAGGAGATCTGCAACGAGTGGACCGGCACGTTCGCCGAGACCTGCGGCGACTGGGCCGAGCTCGGAGCCCCGCGGTTGACGAACGCCGCCTGGGGCAGCCGCGCCGGCGGGAACATGGCGGCCATCGAGCGGACGACCGCGGACTCGTCGAGCGCGTGGGCGGCGACGACCACCGGCCGCGTCTTCATCTCGAAGAACGTCGACGCGGATCCGGCCGGCGCCGTCGGCTGGACGCGAATCGACGACGACTCGGCGGCCACGCCGGGGCGGTTTGTGAGCTCCATCTACGTCGACCCGGCGAACGGGAACCATGCGTGGGTCTCGTATAGCGGCTTCGCCGTGAACACGCCGGGAACCCCGGGGCATGTGTTCGAGGTGACCTACAACCCGGCGACAGGGACGTCGACCTGGGCGGACCGCTCGTTCGACCTGGCCGACCTTCCGGTCACCGACCTTGTCCGGGACGACGTGACGGGTGACCTCTATGCTGCGAACGACTTCGGCGTCTTGCTCCTCGCTGCGGGCACGACCACCTGGGTCGAGGCTGCGTCGGGGATGCCGAACGTCGAGGTCGCAGGGCTGACGATCGTGCCGGCTGAGCGGGTGCTCTACGCGGCCACGCACGGTCTCAGCGGCTGGCGATTGAACCTGGGCTGAGCGAAAGCGAACGATCGAGGGGCCGCCGCGCGCGGCCCCTCGATCACATCACCCTCAGAGCCCCCAGCAAGGCACGTCGATTGGCGGCGGCGGCCGCAGCACCAGCTTCGCCCGGTCGCCACGGGCCCCTACGGCCCTGACGACCACTGCTGCGCAACGGTCCCACGTGCCGAGCTTCGCCGTGAACGTGCCGCGGAGGGTGCTACGCACGACCTGCCTCGTCACCTTCGAGGTCGTGGCGCTCGTTGCCGTCACGCGAACTCGCTCGCTGGCCTGAAAGCGGAGCCCCTGCACCTGCAGCGGATCGCGTTTCATGAGCTTCAGCGCCGGAGACGCGGTCCTGCCGCCGTCCGCGGAGGTTGCGGCGCTCGCGACGAGGGCTGCCGCCGCGAGCAGGAACGCACATGCTTTTGTCATGCGTTGCATATGCCCTGGATGCCGGGACCTAGTCATTACGAATCCACGCAGGCGATCTGCGACAGGTTGAACTCCGCGCGGCTGCCCTTCGAGCCGACCGCCGTCACGGTGACGCTGTCGCAGTTCTCGAGCCCGTGGAAGGTCGCTTCGAACTCGCCCGAGCCGTCGGCTCTCGCCGTGGTGTGGCTGCTCCGAAGCCCCTTGGTCGAGAGCGTGACCTTCTCGCCGGGCTGGAACCCCTTGCCCTCGACCACGAGCGGCTGTTGCCGAACCGGCGAGATCTGCGGGCGGCTTGCCGTGGTTGCCGTGGTTGCGGTCGTCTCCGACGAGCGCGCGGACGGGTCGTGGCCGCAGCCGCCGGCGACGAGCGCGACCAGCGAGAGCGCGGCGCTAGTACGCCACCGCGCCACGACCGGTCGCGGCCGCGTGCCGCTGCTCGTCCGCGCGGTAGGAGAACGGACCTGAGGCATCGCTTGCGATGCCGTGGAAGAGGTCGCCCGGTTTATCCGGGCGGCCGTCTCACGCTCGTTCGGCCGCTTAGTAGGCGACTGCGCCGCGTCCTGTTGCAGCGGCATGCCGTTGCTCGTCGGCTCGGTAGCTAGACCGGACGAGCGGTCCGGCGAAGACCGAGCCGAAGCCGAGGGCCTCGCCCTGTTCGCGGAACCAGCGGAACTCGTCCGGGTGTACCCAGCGGTCGATCGTCGCGTGCTTCGCACTCGGTTGGAGGTACTGCCCGATCGTGACGACATCGACGCCGTGCTCCCGCAGGTCGCGCATCGTCTCCACGACCTCGTCGTTCGTCTCGCCGAGGCCGACGATGATCCCG
>JBKPQP010000243.1:0-5787 GCA_046734155.1 Actinomycetota bacterium
GGCCGCCTCCATCTCGACGCCGAGGACGCCGCGCGCCGACCAGCGCTTGTGCCGCTCTGGGTCGGGGTCGTAGAAGGTGTCGCTCGAGGCGATCGCGCCGACGCGCAACGGCTGGTCGAGCTCCTTGGCGGCGTGGACGGCTGCATGGACGAGCTCCCAGTCGGCTGTCGGCACATGCGGCTCCTGGCCGACGTAGTGCCGCGCGGTGCCGTCGGCGGGAACGGCCGAGACCGCGACAATCAGGTCGCCCAGCTCGAGATCGTGCTGGAGGCCGCCGCATGTGCCGACGCGCAGGAATCGCTTGACGCCGAGCTGCACGAGCTCCTCCATGACGATCGCCGCGGACGGGCAACCCATGCCGGTCGCCTGCACCGAGACCGGCTTGCCCTCCCACTCGCCGCTGTAGCCGAGCATCCCGCGCTCCCCGTTGCGCTGTACCGGGTTGTCGAAGTAGGTCTCGGCGATGTACCTGGCGCGGAGCGGGTCGCCCGGAAGCAGGCAGCTTTCGCCGTAGTCGCCTGGCTCTGCGCGGATGTGGATCGGCACGGAGGAGACCCTAAAGTTGCGCTCATGGCCGCGCTGAGCGAACCGGCGCTGGACGAGATCCTCGCCTTCTGCGCGGAGGACCCGATCGAGCGCGTCTTCCTCGAAGACGTCGCGCGGCGCGGGCTCGGCCGTTTCACCGGGCTCAGCGACGGCGAGCGGCTCGTCGCGCTCTGCCACGTCGGCACCAACCTCGTTCCCTCCGGAAGCGGGTGCGGTGCCTTTGCGGGAGTCGACGGGGCGACTCGGGCTCGGCTCGTGATCGGCGAGGAGAACGCGGTCGGGGACTTCTGGGCGGCTGCGCACGACCGGCTGCCGTCCCCGCGCGAGGACCGGCCGGGCCAGCCCGTGTACGTGCTGGAGGAGCCTCCCGAGCCGGGAGGGACGGCGTTGCGGCCCGCGACGCGAGAAGACTTCGAGCTGCTCGTTCCGGCCTGCGCGGAAGCGCACCGCGAGGAGCTCGGGACGAACCCACTCGAGCGCGACGCGGAGAGCTTCCGCTGGCGCACCCGCGCGCAGATCGAGGACGGCCGGTCGTGGATCTGGCGCGACGGCGACACGATTCTCTTCAAGGCGGAGGCGTCCGCCTGGACGCCTTCCGCCGTGCAGCTGCAGCAGGTCTGGGTCGACCCGCGCGTGCGCCGCCGCGGGAATGCCCAGCGGGGGATGCGTGACCTGTGCCGCCTGCTGCTCGAGCGGGTGCCGGCGGTCTGCCTGTTCGTGCGCGCGGAGAACGCCGTGGCGATCCACGTCTACGAGAGGATCGGCATGCGGCAGACGATCTCGTACCGCACCCTCGTGTTCTTCTAGCGGGTGAATCCCCAAACGGGGGAGGATCGGGCTGCCCTGTGCGCCGAGAATCCGGGCATGCGGATTGGCCTCACAGCGGCCGGCGTCCTCGCCGTGCTCCTACTCGCGCTCGTGCACGTGACCAACGGCCGCGCGCGCCCGAGCACGGCACACACCTGCTCGGCGACCGACCGGCAGTTCATCGAGACCGCGCGGACGAACATGACCGCGCTGGAGCTCTGGAGCCAGCAGTACCAGAGCGGCGATGCGTCGGGGAAGGACGTCGAGGGGCAGGCCCGTTCGGCGTCGAAGATCGTGCGCGGCACCGGTCCGACGGACGCCGCGCTGCAGCAGGCGCGGCTTCTCGTCATCGGGATGCTGAGCGAGTACGCGAAGGCCGTGCAGCAGCAGGAACACCACCGCGACGCGGGGCCGCACGTGTACCGGGCCTACCGGCTGGCCAACTTCGCCCACACCGTCCTGGTGCGGGCCCGGGCACCGCTGACGCAGGTCGGCTGCGACGTGTCGCCTCTGCTCTGACCCGGGCGCCCTCTTGACAACAGGTCGTGCTAATCGGCACGATTGCCGCTGGCCGGCAGACAAAAAGGGGGGACCGCGTGATCCGTTTTCAGCGACTGCGGCGCAGTCGAGGCGGTTTCCTCTTGGCCACTGTGGCGTTTTCCGCCGTCGCCCTGACGGTCATGCTCGGCAGTTCGGCATCCGCCGTGGGGCCGACGTACACCAACGGCTTCGAGTCCAACACCGACGGGTGGTTCGGCGACACGATCACCCGGGAGGCGTCCGGCTTCGCCAACCCAGGGGGCTATGCCAGCACCGTACCCTCGGCCACCGGCGGCTTTCACGCGAGGTTGGAACGAGTAACCGATTCGTGCGTTGAGAAGACCGGAGGCGGAGGCCCAACCGTGCACTGCCCAGGTTCCTTCACGCGCTGGGGCGGCTACAACAGCACGTGGCTCGGCGGCTACACGACCCAGGTCGACATCTATCTCGACGCCGCCTACGCCACGGCGAATCCCGACACCTACGGCGGAAACCTCGGCTGCCTCGTTCCTAACCCCACGGACGTTGCGTGCAACGGCACGCGCTTCGACTACACGTCGGCCATCAACAACAACAACGGCGGGCACCTGCGCGACTTCGGGTTCAACGTCAGCACAGGGCTGGCGGGGGACAGTTGCCCGGGCTTCACCGTCGTCGGAACGACGAATGTCGACCGGATCGGAGCGAATCCAAACAGTAACCCCGATGCCAAGTGCATTCCCACTTCCGGCTGGTACACCTTCAAGCACACCTTCTCGGACGACGCGGGCAACCTCCAGGTGCTGATGCAGATCATTCCCGTCGGTGGCACCACGCCGACGGCCCAGTGGATCATCCATGCCGGCGATGCCATCTCGACCGTGGGCTGCAACCGGTACGGCTGGTTCTCGAACCAGGAGATCTGGGGCTTGCCAATCGACAACGCGTCGATGACGGGATGCGGTACGCCTCCCCCGATCGCGGTTGATCCCCCGCCCGTGATCATCCTGCCGTCGCCGCCGGGCTCGGCGCCTCCGGTAGCGGGTGGGCCGCCGGCCGAGAACGTGGCGGACGAGATCATCACGCGGATGAGGCGGAAGCAACTCCGCTCCTGCCTGGTCGAGGTGCGCTCGCTCGGGTCGAGGCGGATCCTCATCGCGCGCGGCGCCGCACATGCGCCTGCGACGGGGACCGGCCGGATGGTCATCCGGGTTCGGATCAAGCCGAAGGGCACGAAGCTGCTCACGAAGAACTTCGGCGGAGTCAAGGTCAACGTGCGCGCCCTCTGCCGCACGAACTCCGGAGCCACGCGTGTCGGCGTCAAGAGCGCCCGCGCGATCCTCTGGATCGAGCACGCGCTCACTCCTCCCGGGTCGTGGGTGCCCGACCAGCCGATCCTGACCGACATCGGCCTGCGCTTCATGGAACGCCTGCGCAGCCACATGAAGTTCGTGAGGCTGATCAGGTGCGAGGGTTACACGGCCACCTACCCGCCCAGCCCGGCCTTCCCGCCGACGCTGTCGCTGAATAGAGCCCGCCGGGTCTGCTCGGAGCTGAAGCGCAGCGCCGGCAGTACCTCCGCGCGCGTCAAGCTTGTTCCGCACGGTCTCACCAATCCGATTGCGACGAACACGGACGAGGCCGGCCGCCGCATCAACCGTCGCGTCTTCGTCACGGTCGTGCATTTCCGGGTCCTCCGCGGCTGAGCGGGCACTCGACGCTGCGAGACTGTGCGCATGGACGGTCTCGAGGACGACCCGCTAGCTCTTCGGAGGCGCGTCGAAGAGCACATCCGCGCGCACGGGCTGATTCCGCCCGGAGGCGAGATTGTGGCGCTCGTCTCGGGCGGCGCCGACTCGACGTGCCTCTGGCACGGGCTGGGCGCGCTCGGCTACCGCGTCTCCGCGCTTCACGTGAACCACGGCCTCCGCGGAGCCGAGTCCGACGAGGACGCGAGCTTTTGCCGCGACGTCCTCGGCGCAGAGGTCGTGGACGGTCGGGGCGGCACGACCGAAGACGACCTGCGGCGGATCCGGTACTCGTTCGCCGCCGAAACCCTTCGCGCCACCGGGCACACGGCCTCGGACCAGGTCGAGACAGTCCTCTACCGGCTCGTCTCGAGTGGCGCGCCCGGTGGGATCAAGCCAAAGCGCGAGGACGGCGTCGTTCGTCCGGTGCTCCCGCTCTGGCGAGAAGAAACCCAGGCCTATTGCGAGGCCGAAGGGCTCGCATACCGCACCGACAGCTCGAACCCGGCGACGCGCCGCGGCCTGATCCGCGACGAGATTCTCCCGCTCCTGCGCCGCCTCCACCCGGGCGCCGAGAAGAACCTTCTCCGTCTCGCCGAGGGGCGCCCGTCGAAGCTCGACGACCTGCTGGCAGCAACGACCGGCTCCCGCCGCGTCGACCTCGGCGGCGGCCTCACCGCGGTGCGCGAATACGACCGCGTCTGGCTCGAGCAGACACCCGTCGCGCTCGAGGGTCGGGTGCGCTGGGGCGAGTGGACGATCGAATCGGAGCTCACAGGCCTTAAGGTACGAAGCTGGCGCCCGGGCGACAGGCTCGCCGGCCGCTCCAAGAAGGTGCAGGACGTGTTCGTCGACGCGAAGATCCCCCGCTCGGAGCGAGAGGCATGGCCCCTCGTCGTCAGGGGGCGCGACGTCGTCGCCGTGCCCGGCCTCGTCGAGGCGCCGGGGATCACGGCGGAGCGCCGTTGAGCACGCAGCTCGACGCGGCGATCGGCGAGATCCTCATCGACGAGGAAACGCTCGCCGCACGGGTGGCCGAGCTCGGCGCGGAGGTCTCGGCGGACTACGAAGGCCGCGACCTGCTGCTGATCGGCGTTCTCAAAGGCGCCGTTTTCTTCATGGCCGACCTCATGCGCCACCTCACCGTTGCCTGCGAAGTCGACTTCATGGCGATCTCGAGCTACGGCGACGCCACCGACTCCTCAGGCATCGTGCGCATCCTCAAGGACCTCGACATCAGCATCGAGGGCCGCGACGTGCTCGTCGTCGAGGACATCATCGACTCCGGCCTGACGCTGTCGTATCTAATCCGGAATCTGGAATCGCGCGAGCCCGCCAGCCTCGAGGTCTGCGCGCTCCTGACCAAGCCCTCACGGCGCGAAATCGACGTGCGCGTCCGCTACGTCGGCTTCGAGATTCCGAACAAGTTCGTGGTGGGGTACGGCCTCGACTTCGCGGAGCGCTACAGGAACCTGCCCTACGTCGGCGTACTTGACGAGCACCTGCTGCCGACAACACTTTGAAGACGACCAATCCGGGGCACCGATGAGGCTCATACTCATTGGTACCCTGTGCCGATAGAGGGCCTGTGAACCGATTTTTCCGCTCAGCGCTTTTCCCGCTCGTCGTGATCGTCCTCCTCGTCTGGCTGGCCAGCCAGACGCTGATCCCGCACGGGAAGAGCGAGGCGAAGTTCACGTACTCGGAGTTCATCCAGCGCGCGGAGCACAGCGACGTCGCGAACGTCGAGTTCAACCCGAGCAAGCGCTCGATCACCGGCACGATCCCGAGCGACGGCGACAAGAAGTTCACCGTCCACTACCCCGCCGACCAGTCTGTGCCGGGGATCACGGACGTCCTGCAGTCAAAGGACATCAAGTTCGACTCCAAGGGCACGGGCGGCTTCTCCTGGGTGAGCGCGTTCTTCTCGCTGCTCCCGTTCATCATCCTGATCGCCTTCTGGATCTTCCTGATGAACCAGGTCCAGGGCGGCGGCTCGAAGGTGATGTCCTTCGGCAAGTCGCGGGCAAAGCGAATGGCCCCCGACTCGCCGAAGATCGGCTTCAAGGACGTCGCGGGCGTCGACGAGGCCGTCGAGGAGCTCCAGGAGATCAAGGAGTTCCTCGAGAACCCGAAGAAGTTCCAGGCGCTGGGCGCGCGGATCCCG
>JBKPQP010000244.1:0-2330 GCA_046734155.1 Actinomycetota bacterium
AGCGCGAGGTCGTGTGAATGATCCGATCCGTGACCCGCAGGAAGCGCTCCCGCTTGTCTCGATACAGCAGGCTGCCGATCCAGTCCCGCCAGCGCGGTTCGTCGATCAGCCCGAAAAGGGTCAGGAAGACGACCGAGAAGACAAGCGTGACCGCGCCGAAGGCCGAGACTCCGACATGGGCGACACCGCCCGACACCTTGCCCACCCCGTTAGCGATGTCGCCCGCGTGCTTCCTAAAGGTGTCGACCGAGTTGCTCCCCCCGTTGACGAAGCTGCCCAGATCGCTGTGTCTGACCTTGTCGACGATCTGTGGTAGGTGGTCGCTGAACCCGCGCACCGAGCCACTGATTGCCTGCACGAGCACCAAGGCGACAACACCGAGCACGAGCACGATCACCAGCACGAGCACCGTGGCGCACAGCCCCCGGCTCCAGGCAAACCGCCGCTCCATTTCGGTCACCACCGGCGAGAGGACGGCGACGCTGAACAGCGACACGAGGATCACGAGCAGGACGTTCGCGATCGACGCGAGCGCCCAGGCGACCGCGGCGATGCCGGCGACCAGCAGGATCGTCTGGAGAGAGAGCGAGACGTTGAGCTCACGCCTGCCGGTGTTCGGCGAGGCGGGTTCCGCAACGGGCATCGTCCCGTGTCTCAGAACTTCGCGTAAAGCTCGTCCGCTTTCCGCTCGAGCTCGTCGATTGCGGCATCGACCCTCTTCTGGTGCCCGCGATGCGCCTCATCCGACGCGGCCCGAAGCTCGCGAAGGCGGTCGGCGACGTCATTCCTGAACACGCTCGGTGCCGCAGGGGTGTCGGCCAGCGCTACGCGGTACGTCTCGCGACCGGGCGCTACTCGGTAGATGGCCGTGAATTTCTCGATCTCATCTTCGTAGAGCGGGCGGCTGTCGACGGTCCCGGCCTCGGCCGCTTCTTTGTTTGTCCAGAGCGAGATCGCGAGCGCTTTGCCCTCGTCTGTCAGAAGCAGGTACATGCCTCCGTAACCGTCCTGGTTACGGAGCGCGGGAACCACCGAGCCGCGCACAGTGTCGACGGCGTCGTCGAGGCTCACTCGTACTGCATCGATCTCTCCCTCGAGTACACGCGCGATCATGGCTGCACCTCCGTCGTGGGTTTCGATCCACGCGAACCCTCCCGGACGAGGCTGCCAGGGTGCTGCCGTGGATCGGGCCGGTACTGCCACGCCTCTCATGCTGCGGCAGCAGCGCCGCCGGCGACGGCAGCGCTCTGGCAGCGGCGTCCACGACCCTCTGCTCCAACCGAGAGACGAAGGAGGAGGACGATGGCAATCACCACACTCAAAGAGCCGCCGGCAGTCGCGGCGAGCCGCCGATGGGCAGTCGATCCGCGGCGCTCGACAGTGGAGTTCAGGGTGCCGACGTTCTGGGGCCTCAGCACCGTCGTCGGGCATTTCGACCACTTCGAAGGCTCCTACGGTCGCGACGACGACGATGTCCCCGCTATCGACTTTTCGATCGACGCCGACAGCCTCGACACCGGTAACGAGATCCGTGACAAGCATCTGCGCGCGGCGCGCTTCTTCAACGTCGCCGAGTACCCCCAGGTCCGCTTCAGCTCGACCTTGATCCACAAGCGCGACCGAACCCTGGCGATGAACGGCCAACTCGAAGCAGCGGGAGGGAGTGTCCCGGTCGCGCTGGACGCAACGGTTCGGGAAGAGGGGGAGGAGCTCGAGATCGAAGCAACGACCACGATTGACCAGCGTGAGCTCGGGATGACGTTCAGCCCGCTCGGAATGATCCGCACACCGGCGACGCTTCACGTCAAGGCACGGCTGACGCCAGACCGCGGACAGCCCTAGCTGACCGGAGACGCCTCGCCGAACAAGACGCGATCGGCTGGCCCCAGCGCTGCGCACACTCGGCGTCTCTCGTGGCCTAACGGCGCGCGGCGGCATTTACCGTGGACGACGCAGCCTCGCCGCCGCGGTCAAAGACGTAACGTGTTGTCCTACTGGCGAACGCGATGCAGCAGGTTGGGGAAGATGTTGGGGGACGCAACCTGGCGGCCCGGAAACCGCCTAACCAAGCCGGATATTGGGCGAGAGACCGTAGAGATCGCACCCAGGAGGTCGCCGGTTCGAGTCCGGCTAGCTCCATCGCAGACACCCCCGCAAGCCGGTTCGAGCTCTGGGCGGTGTAGCGTGCCGCGCTCATGCGCCTCTACGTCGCCGGGCCGCTGTTCTCCGAGGCGGAGCGCTCGTGGCTCGACGCCCTTGCCGAGCGCCTGCGGGCGGAGGGCTTCGACTGCTTCGTCCCGCACGAGAACTTCCCCGAGCTGACCGACGTC
>JBKPQP010000245.1:0-5977 GCA_046734155.1 Actinomycetota bacterium
GGTACGTCCCCCAGTGGGCGCAGCGAATCGGCACCTCGAGCTCGCGCCGCTCGCCGGGGCTGAGGTGGATCAGGATCGGGTTCGGCGCCTCGGCGACGAGGCCCTCGTCCAAGTTGAGGACGAGCTCCAGGTGCTCGACCGGCCTGTTGGCCGACACCTCGAGGAGCAGGTTCACGTGCCGCTCCTCCAGCTGGCGCTCGAGGTCGAGCTCGGCGACTGCCCTCACCTCGACGGGCCGCGCGAAGGCGAGTCCGAGGCCCGCGAAGAGCGCAAACGGAGCAGCCAGCGCGGCCAGCTCGGGCCGGCCGAATGCGAGCGCTGCGAGCAGGCCAAGGCCGGCGAGGAGGACGTAGACGCGGAGCTTGCCGGTCGCCGCGCCCGTCATTGCGCGCGTACGCGCGCCTGGGCCTGCTCCACCGCCGGCGTCGGCACACGGTCGAGCACGTCGCGGACGATGTCGTCCGAACGGCGGCGCTCGACCCAGAGCTCCGGGCGGAGCGCGAGCCGGTGGGCGAGCGCCGGCACAGCGACCTCCTTCACGTCATCCGGCGTCGCGTAGTCACGGCCGGACAGCGCAGCGCGGCACCGTGCCAGCTTGAGCAGCGCGAGCGACCCGCGCGGGCTCGCCCCGACCTGCACTCCGGGAGCGCTCCGAGTCGCCACGGTCAGGTCGACGATGTAGTAGCCGAGCGACTCCTCGACGTGCACCTGCTCGATGGCCCGCTGCATCTCGAGCACGCTCGGCCGGTTGACGACCTGGTAGAGCTCGACCTCGTCCTCGGCCCGCTCGATCCGGCGCTCGAGCATCTCCCATTCGTGCTCGCGCGACGGGTAGCCGACGCCGATCCGAAGCATGAAGCGATCGAGCTGCGCCTCCGGCAGCGGATAGGTCCCCTCGTACTCGATCGGATTCTGGGTCGCGAGCACGATGAACGGCGGCTCGAGAGGCCTGGTCTCGCCCTCGATCGTGACCTGCCGCTCCTGCATCGCTTCGAGCAGCGCAGCCTGCGTCTTCGGCGGTGCGCGGTTGATCTCGTCCGAGAGCAGGATGTTGGCGAAGATCGGTCCGGGCCGGAACTCGAAGTCGGCGCGCTGTTGGTTGTAGATCGACGACCCAGTCACGTCCGCCGGCATCAGGTCGGGCGTGAACTGGACGCGCGAGAACGTCATCCCGGTGACCTGCGCGAACGAGCGAGCGATCAGGGTCTTGGCGAGCCCAGGGAAGTCCTCGAGCAGCACGTGCCCGTCGGCGAGGATCCCGAGCAGAACGAGCTCGAGCGCCTCGCGCTTGCCGACGACGGCCCGCTCCACCTCGGCGAGGATGCTCTCGGCCTGCGCGGTCAGCTCGGAGATGGTCATCGTCATCTAGAGACGCTCCAGACGCGTGATGGTTCGGTCGAGGCCATCCACTCCTGGCCCAGGCGCGAGCCTGTTGTTCGGCGGTTCGCGGTCGGGCGCCGTCAGTTCGAAGAGCTCGTCGCCCAGCAGCTCCTGCACGACAGGTCGGCCGGAGTCGAGGTCGAGCCCGCGCCGTTCGAGCCTCGCCGCGGCCACGTCGCGCAGGATCGGCCGCAGACGGTAGTGCAGGTCGAACTGCCTGGCGGACGCCATCGACAGCTCGCGCTCGAGGCGCAGCAGGTCGGCGATCGGGCGCTCCTCGGCCGGATCCGGCTCGAGCGCCTCTTCGACGAGGGACCCGTGCGCGGTCGGAGCCACATGTCGCAGCTCGGCGGCGAGCACGAGCAGCCCCAAGCCCCCGAGGGCCAGGACGAAAACGTCGAATTCGAGGTCCTTCCGCCCGGGCGAGATCATGCGCGCGGCGACGAGCGCGATCACCAGCGGGACGGCAAGGCCCACCCAGCGCAGCGCCGCCCGCATTACGTCGCCGCCGGCGGCATGCTGATCCCCTGGTCGACTGGGACGGAGCGGTGGCGGGGCGCGTCGGCCTCCAATTGGGCCCGGAGGCCAACAAGGGAGTCGATCGCATCGTCCTTCATCTTCTGATCGACGTCGTGCGGGCTGAACCTGGCTCGCTCGAACAGCCTCGTCAGCCGCCGCGCGGAGTGGGCGCTGCCCTCGACGATGCCGAGGATGCGGCCGAGATACTCGAGCGGCGCCTCGGACTCCTGCCTCGGGAAGCCGCGTGCAGCGAGCGTGCGCTCCATCTTCGCGTACGCGCCGATCACCGCCTTCCGCGGATCGGGCTCGTTGCGCAGGTCGTCGAGCGTCTCACCGAGCACCTCGGCGAGCGTCTCTCGAACCGGGGCCTGCTCGACCTCCTCGCGGCGGCGCCTGAGCGCGAGGAACGCCAGCGCGCCGCCGAGGCCGACGACGAGCGAACCGAACACGAACACCGGCAGCCACTGGAAGTGCGGCTCGTACTGCTTATGCGCCGGCTGCGTCTTCTGAGCCTTGGACGCGCCACCCGCCCCGATCTTGCCGGACTGCAGGGTGCGCTCCGGATGTCCCCAGCGGACGACGATGAACAGGACCACGAAGATGAACGCGACCGTCACAAGCGGCTTCGGCGGGATCTGGCCCGGATAGAGCGGGCTCTTCTTCAGCGGGACGTTCGCGTACGCCCTGCGCAGGAACGCGGCCCAGAAGATCAGAAACGCCCCGATCGGGAGCATGATCAGCGCGATCGTCGCCAGGTAGTCCTGGAGGAGGTGCGGCGTGGAGGTGCTCGGTCGTGTCGTTCCTCCACCAGGCGAATGACCCGCAGCCGCGACCGCGACGACGGCGAGCATCCCGAGTAACCCGACGATCGGCAGCGCGCCACGCCAGGAGGGCGTTTTCATGGTGGAAATCTAGTTGAGGACGACTAGAGACTCGCGTTCGGCCTCGAACAGCGCAGAGGTGACGTCCCCGAGATCCTCGCCGTCGACCTGGAGCGGCATCGGGCGATCGCAGACGAGCTCGATGCGGTCGACGTCGTGCTCGTAGAGCACGTCGCCGGCGGTGGCCTGGCCCCGCCCGCGCAGCGCGTAGGTCAGCAGCCGCGGGATCGAGGCGGGCGAGACGACGCGCGGTGCGACGAGATCGAGCCCGAGCTCGAAGCGCGCCTCCGGCGCGACCCGCAGAGGGACCTGGCCCGCGTACGTGTACGGGTCGCAGTTCGCGACGAAGGCGAAAGCCGCGCGTCCCTGCCCGAGGACCTCAATTGCCGGCTCGAAGCGGCCGCGACGCTCGGTGATCATCCGCGTCACCTCCCAGGCGAAGCGAACGTTGCCCGCGCGCCCATGCTCTTGCGTACGCCCGTACGCGTCGAGCCGGCGCACCGCTTCCGCGTCGAGGCCGACCCCGGCGGCGAATCCGAAGCGCCGGCCGTTGACGCGACCAAGGGAGATTCGCTTCGGTTTGCCGACAACCACGCGTTCGGCGGCTTCCACGGGATCACGCGGTAGGCCGAGCGCGCGCGGCAGGACGTTCGCGCCTCCCCCGGGGATGAACCCGACGGGCGTGTCCGGCCCGATCCCGTTCAGCACTTCGTTGAAGGTGCCGTCCCCGGAGAAGACGTAGACGGCCTCGGCGTCGCCGGCCGAGCGAGCCAGCTCGGTCGCGTGCTCTGGATGCATCGTCTGCGCGAGTTCGACGTCGCCGAGCGCCGCCCGCACCTTCTCGACGCGCACGTCCGTAACGCCGCTGGCGTACGGGTTGACGATGAGGAGTCGCATAATCGAAACCGAGCATGGCACGTCTCGATCACGTCGCCGTCGAGTCCGCCGACCCGGACGGGATCGCGGCGTTCTACGAACGCGTATTCGGCGCCCGCATCGTGAGGACGGAGGGTCACCCCGTGGTGGCGTACCTCGGGAACACCGGCTTCGCGATCCACGCGCAGGGCCACGCCACGCAGCACACCGGGATCCGCGTCTCCCAGGAGGAGCGCGCGGCGATCAAGGAACGCCTGGACGCGGAAGGCATCGACTCGTGGGAGCACGACCACGGGCTGGCGGTCGGCCTCTTCTTCGAGGACCCCGACGGCCGCCTGCTCGAGGCGATCACTTACACGAAGGAGGACCGATAACGCCATTGACGGGGTGAACCTCGTGAGCGCCGAAAACGTCGAGGGCAGAATCGACGTGGCCAGGCCGTGGGCTCGACCGAGATGCTGATGTTCGTCTACGACCTCGCGCCAGGCCAAGGCTCGTCGCCGTACCACTACAGTACGACGAGGTGCCGTGGGCGCACGGCGAGGAGGGCTGGAACCGGCCCTACTAAGTAGACGGCGTGGCGTAGCCGCGCATGCCGTCGATCAGCAGAGCGTAGAAGCGGTCCGCCAGCTCGTCCGTGTCCCGCCCCGGCTGGAGCCACGTGTACGCCCAGTTCGCTGCGGACAGGCTGAGCAGCGCCGCTGTGGCATCGTCGAGGTCTGTGCGCAGCTCGCCTAGCTCGCGGCCCTCACGAAAGAGCGCACGCACCCGGTCCTCGTAGCGCCGGCGTTCGACCAAGATCTCGTCGCGGCGCTCGCCCTCGAGGTAGCGCCACTCGCGCACGAAGACCGTCGCCACGTCGAGCTGCTCGGCGACGACACGCAGGTGCCCGCGCAGCGCGAGCCGGATCTTCTCGGTCGCCGGCAGCTCGTCCGGGATCGCGTCGAGTGCGGCGTGAAACGCGTCGGCGCCCTCCCGCATCGTCTCGTAGAGCAGGTCTTGCTTCGACGAGATGTGCGCGTACAGCGACCCCTTCTGCACGCCCATCGACTTCGCGAGGTCGCCGATCGAGGTGCCGTGGTAGCCCTTCTCGGCGAACAGCCGAGCGGCCTGCCTGGTCAGCTCCGACTTGCGGGTGGAGATAGTAGGATTAGCCTAACGATCGTTCGTATGGAAGCGCGCGAACAGGAATTCCTCGAGTACGTGCAGTCCGGCGGCCAGGTCGAGACCACCGACTGGATGCCCGACGACTACCGCGCGAAGCTCATCAAGTTCATCGAGATGCACGGCAACTCGGAGCTGATGGGCGTCCTGCCCGAACGCGAGTGGATCCTTCGCGCGCCGACCCTCCAGCGCAAGCTTGCGTTGACCGCGAAGGTGCAGGACGAGGTCGGCCACTCGCAGCTCATCTACCGCGTCGTCTCCGACCTCGGCAAGCCTCGGGAGCACTGTCTCGACGACCTGATCTCGGGCCGATCGAAGTTCCACAACGTCTTCCACTACCCGACGAAGACGTGGGGCGACGTCGGCGTGATCGCCTGGCTCGTCGACGCCGCGGCGATCATCAGCCAGAAGGCGCTCCTCAAATGCTCGTACGCGCCCTACGCGCGGATCATGAAGAAGATCTGCTGGGAGGAGTCTTTCCACATCCTCCACGGGCGCGACGTGATCCTGACGATGATGAACGGCACGGACGAGCAGCGGGAACTCGTGCAGGAGGCGCTCGACCGCTGGTGGGGCCCGCTCATGCAGTTCCACGGCAACCCGATCCCGGCCGAGAGCGACCCGATGTTCGTCTGGCGGATCAAGAGCCAGGGCAACGGCGAGGCGCGGCAGCAGTTCCTCGACGGCTACGTGCCGCAGGTTTGGGAGCTCGGGCTGAAGGTTCCTGACCCAAAGCTTCGCAAGAACGACGATGGGGTCTGGGAGTTCACCGAGCCCGACTGGGACGAGCTCAAGCACGTCGTCACCGGCCACGGCCCGATGACCGAGGAGCGGCTCGGGCTCCGGCGCACGACCCGCGACGAGACCGAGTGGGTGCGCCGCGTCGTGCTTCCCGAAGCAGCGTGATCTACGAGGTTTTCCGGCAGGAGCGGAAAGGCCAGGCGTTTGCGCACGCCGGCTCGGTCGAGGCGCCGAACGAGGAGTTCGCCGAGTGGTACGCGCGCGAGCAGTACGGACGGCGCGGCGAGTCGGTCGCGCTCTGGGTCGTCCCGCGGGAGGCGGTGCACGAGATCGACGAGTTCGTCGACGAGCTCGAGCGCAACTACCACCGGGTGGACGGCTATCCGCTCAAGGAGAAGCTGAAGGAGGCTCGTGAG
>JBKPQP010000246.1:0-2132 GCA_046734155.1 Actinomycetota bacterium
TGAACCGCGCATGAACAAGCCGCGCATCTTTCTCGGGTCGTCGGGCCAGCAGGCCACGCTGCTCGAGGCGATCACCCGCGGGCTCGAGGACATCGCCGACGTCGAGCCCTGGACGACCACGTTCAACCCGGGGCGGTCGACTCTCGACCGGCTCGTCGAGCTGTCCCAGGAGGTCGATTTCGCCGCCTTCGTGTTCGCCCAGGACGACTGGACGACCACGGAAGCGTCCCAGTCCGGCCAGGCTTCGCCGCGCGACAACGTCGTGTTCGAGGCCGGGCTGTTCGGCGGCGCGCTCGGGATCCGGCGCACGTTCATCCTCCACGCGAACGGGTCGAAGCTGCCGACCGACCTGCTCGGGCTGACCTCCGTCCGCTACGACCCGGAGACCGGCCCGGAGGAGATTGGGGCGATCAACGAGAAGCTCCGCAAGGCGATCGAGGCCGAAGGGCGCCGCGGGCTCGTCGAGGGGCTGTGGTGGCAGCTCTCGCTGACCATGCGGACCGAAGATGAGCCGTCGGCGGTGAGTCTCCTGGAGATCTCGCGGGACCGCGACGGTGTCCTCACCGTGAACGGCAGGGCCTGGCAGGAGGACGGCACGCTGTCGGCCCGCTACCGGAGCGAGGCCGCGAAGGAGCGCAAGGATCCGGCCGGCGTCTTCTACTACTGGAAGGGCGAGCGCCCCCGGCACCCCGATGCGCCGCAGCTCGAGGGCACCGGAGAGATCCGCCTGGAGAGCACCGACCGCGCCAGCGGGTACTGGACGACGCGGTCGGATCGCGACCCCGCGCTGAACGCCCGAACCTCCGGCGTCTACCTGCGGGCCGATCCCTCGGACCTCCAGGTGCTGGACGGCGGGAGCGAGCAGGAGCGAGCCCAGCTCATCGCCGAGCGCCTTCGCGAGTGGAAGTCGGCGGCGAACGTCTTCTGAGCGCCGACGGCGTGTCGCGCCGGCAGCCGCGTACGTAGCGACTGCCGACGCAAACTCGTTCCCCTAGTTCCAGGACTCGAACATCGCCCAGCGAGGGTCGAAGGTGGCGCCCGGAACATCGCCGCCGGCGCACCAGTCGATGCCGCTGTCCGGCGGAGAGCAGGCTCCCTCGGCAGATGCCCCGCCCTCGCGGTAGGCGTAGTGGATTGCACTGGCGATCCGAGCAGCCAGTGCCTGCCTCGCCGCGAGCCATTCTGCAGGCGGGAGGTTGAAGTTGTTGGTCGGCTGCCACGAGAAGCCGAGCCGGCCCGCCGGAGCGCCGTGCGGGTGGCTGCCCGCGTAGTGGCGTACCGCGTAGACCTGCTCCGAGATGAGGTTGAGCATCTCCTCGAGCGGGATCATCGTCCAGCCATGTCCGCAACAGAACGGCGGCGAGAAAGGATCCGGGCCGACTGCGGGCCAGGTGGCGCTTCCGAGTGGCATGAAGGAACTGCGCATGAACGTCTGCACGTCCGATAGCGACCTGGGTCCGCTCTCGACGAGGTTGTTCAGGTGCTCCATGTACTCGGTGAGGTGCTCGGTGCGGTCGTGCCGCGAGCTCCCCGCAACGCCCCAGAAGCGTGCGTCCGGGTAGGTCTCCTTCGTCAGGATCTTGATCTTGCCGGCGACGTCCTCCCAGAAGTCGGCGTCCTGCAACCAGCTCTTCAGCTCGGCCTTGTAGCCGGCGACGTCCGGGATGTTCTGGTGGGTGTAGGCGATCCCGATCTCGACGATGCCCTGCACGGGCGGCAACGTGCCGCCGCCGTCGTACAGGCCGCGAAGCAGGTCGCGCATCGCCGCGCGCGTGTACGGCGGCTCGTCGAGCCTTGTCGAGCGGTCGAACTCATTCAGCAGCCAGGTCTCGCCGAGGTCGAAGCGGTAGCCGGCGGCGGCCATACGGCGGCGGAACTCCACTCCCGCGCCAAGCCATGTCCGGCCCGGGACCGCATGGACCCAGTGATCCCAGCCCGTGAGCGTGCCGAGTGTCATCTCCGCGATGGGGTGGATGTGCGGCCCCAGCGCTCGGATGAGGTCGTCCTGCGCACCCCGGAGGAGCGTGTGGTCGGCGGACTGCGGCGGGATCGAGACGTAGTAGTCGGCGCAGGGCGAAGGGTCGTCCGCGAGCGCGCCCGCGAGCAGCGGCCAGTCGACGGCGGTCCAGAAG
>JBKPQP010000247.1:0-7624 GCA_046734155.1 Actinomycetota bacterium
CGAGGTAGCGGAAGCCGAGGCGCTCCGCGAGGCGGCTTGCGACCGTGCTTTTGCCCGCCCCTGCGGGCCCGTCGATGGCGACGATCATCTCTGTGTGACCGACTCGAGAAGGTCGAAGAATCCGGGGAAGCTTATCGCCACCGCTTCCGCGTCCTCGAGGCGCACGCCCTCGCGCGAGACGAGCCCTGCGATCGCCCCGAGCATCGCGAGTCGGTGATCGCCGAACGAGCTCATGCCCCCACCCCTGGGGCGGGTAGGGACCCCTCTCACCCTGAAGCCATCATCGCTCGCCGCGATGCGCACGCCAAGGGCTTTGAGCGAAGTCGTCACTGTTTCGATCCGGTCCGTTTCCTTGACGCGCAGCTCGGCGGCGCCGCGGACGACCGTCTCGCCTCTCGCCATCGCGGCGGCCAGTGCGACCAGTGGCAGCTCGTCGATCAAACGCGGCACCTCGTCCGCGTCGATCTGCGTCGCGACGAGCGGCGCCGAGCGCACCTCGAGGTCGGCAACCGGCTCGCCGCTCTCGGTGCGCCGGTTGAAGACGGCGATGTTCGCGCCCATGTGTTCCAGCACGTCCAGGAGGCCGGTTCGGGTCGGGTTGACGTTCACGCCCTGGACGAGGAGCTCCGACCCGCTGAGGAGCGTCGCCGCGAGGACGAACGGCGCGGCGGACGAGAAGTCGCCCGCGATCCGCACGTCGACCGGCGGCAGGCTGTCCACGGGCGAGATGGAGATCTCGGAGCCGCGCCTCCGGACCTGCACGCCGAGCTCGCGCAGCAGCCGCTCGGTGTGGTCGCGGGTCGGGTTGGGCTCGACGACGCGCGTCGCGCCTCCTTTCGCGAGCAGCCCGGCGAGGAGGACCGCCGACTTGACCTGGGCACTCGCCATCGGCGGCTGGTAGCGGATCGGCTTCAGCCCTCCGCCCTCGATCACGACAGGGGCATGCCCGTCGGTCGTCTCGACCCGGGCGCCCATTTGGCGCAACGGCTCGGCGATCCGCTCCTGCGGCCGGCTCGAAAGCGATTCGTCGCCGACCAGCTCGAAGCGGCCGTCCTGGCCCGCGAGAATTCCTGCCGCGAGGCGCAGCACGGTCCCGGCGTTCCCGAAGTCGAGCGGCTCGTTCGAAGCTTGCAGCCCGCGCAGCCCGACGCCGCGCACGCGAACCGTGTCCGAGCCGTCGTCGTCGATATTGGCCCCGAGCTCCCGGACGACCGAGAGCGCCGTCTCCGTGTCCGCCGCGCGTCCGAAGCCATCGATCCGGCTCTCGCCGTCTGCGATCGCGCCGAGCAACACCGCGCGCTGGGAGATCCCCTTCACGCCCGGTACTGCGATCGCGCCCTCGATCGACGCCGCCGGCTCGATCGTAAACGCTCGTCTCAAAACGAAGCCTTGTGCCGCCGAGCCGCGCTGGGCGCCGCGTGGACTACGTCCTCAGTCGCACCCGTATCCTCCGGATACGAGCGCTCCCTGCGTCCTTGCCACGCACCACCCATCGCGCCCCGGCGACGAAGCGTCATTCTGAGACGAGCTTTCATTCGTCGATGATCGGCGAGACGACGACCCCGTAGCCCTGCTGCTCGAGCAGCTCCGCGGCGCGGCTCGCCTCCCGTTCCCCGCTGATCAGCAGCAGGAGCACGCCTCCGCGCTCGGGCGAGAGGTGCTGGAGCTCGAAGTCCTCGATGTTGATCCGCTCCGCGCCGAGACCCTGCGTGATCGCGGCGAGGACTCCGGCGCGGTCGGGCACGTGGACGCGGAGTCGGTGCAGCGCGCCCGGGTCGTCATACGCGACCTCGAGCATGCGCCGCCGGTTGCCCGACGCCTCGCCGATCCAGCGCGCCACGAAGCCCGCGTCGCCGGACGCGAGGGCCTCCTCGAGCTTCTCGATTCGCTTTCGATGCTCGGCGAGCGACTCGCTCAGCGCCTCGGCGTTGTCGAGGAAGATGTCGACCCAGATCCGGGGGTTCGCGCCTGCGACGCGCGTCATGTCCCGGAGCGAGCCGCCGGCGGACAGGAGCGGGTCGTGCCCTTCGACCCGCGTTGCGCCGGCCTGGTTGACGAGCAGGTTGGCGAGCGCGTGCGGGAGGTGGCTCGTCAGTGCGACGATCCGGTCGTGCGCCTCGGGGTCGACCGCGACCGGCGTGGCGCCAAGGCCGGAGACGAACGCGTGGATGAGCCGGTAGCGCTGCGCGTCGGTCTCGGGAAGCGGAGTTAGGAACCAGGTCGCGCCCTGGAAGAGCTCGCCGCTCGCATGCTCCGGCCCGCGCGCCTCTGAGCCGCAGACCGGGTGCCCGCCGACGAAGCGCGCCGATCCCTGCGCGCCGGCGCAGACGGCCGACTTCGTCGAGCCGACGTCGGTCACCGTGCACTCCTCGGGTGCTGCCTCGAGCACGGTCGAGACCTCGCGCGCGAGCTGCGCGACCGGCGCTGCGACCACCGCGAGCTCGGCGCCCCGCAGAGCGTCCTCTCGCGACGGCGCTGCCTCGTCGACCGCGCCCTTCGCGACGGCACCCTCGAGCGCGCCCGCATCGGGGTCGAAGCCGACGACCTCAGCGCCGGCGCGCTTCGCAGCCAGTCCCACCGAGGCGCCGATCAGCCCCGTCCCGATGAGCGCGACGCGCATCAGTGCCCCGCCCAGTAATGCCGCCGAGGCCCTGGGTCGCGAGCACCAAGCCAGAGGCCGCAATCGCTCGCAGCCAAGGCTTTTGGCCTTGGTAAGAGCGAGGGCGGACTCTGGCGCCGCGTGATCGCGGGCCAGGGGCCGGCATGTATTGCTGGGCGGTGCACTTACCCGATCTCTTTGCCCATGAGGGCGACGATCGCGGCCACCTCCGAAGCGAACTCCGCGAACTCGCTCGTCGGGATCTGCTGTGCCGCATCGGAGAGCGCTTCCTCGGGATGCGGATGCGTCTCGACGATGATCCCGTCCGCCCCGACTGCCGCCGCAGCGCGCGCGAGCGGGAGCACGAGGTCGCGCCGGCCCGCGGCATGAGACGGGTCGACGATCACCGGCAGGTGCGTCTCGTTCTTGAGCACCGCAACGGCGCCGAGGTCGAGCGTGAAGCGAGTCGAGGTCTCGAAGGTCTTGATCCCGCGCTCGCAGAGGATGATGCGGTCGTTGCCCTCCTTGGCCACGTACTCGGCGGCCATCAGCAGCTCCTCGACCGAGGTCGAGAGGCCGCGCTTGAGCAGCACAGGCTTCTCCGCGCGACCGACTTCGGAGAGGAGCAGGAAGTTCTGGCTGTTTCGCGCGCCGATCTGGATCACGTCGGTCGCCTCGACGACCTCCTCGACGTGCCGCGGGTCCATCAGCTCCGTGACGATCGGGAGACCCGTCTCGGCCCTCGCCTCCTTGAGCAGCTCGAGCGCCTCGATCCCGAGCCCCTGGAACGTGTACGGGGACGTGCGCGGCTTGAACGCCCCACCGCGGAGCATCGTCGCGCCGGCGTCGGCGACCACGCGCGCGGTCGTCAGCGTCTGCTCGCGGCTCTCGACGCTGCACGGCCCCGCGATCAGGCCGAAGTACGTGTCGCCGAGCCGGTGCCCGTCGACGTCGATCACCGTCGGGTCGGCGGCGAGCTCGCGCGCGACGAGCCGGTACGGCTTGATGATCGGGACGACCTGCTCCACGCCCGGATAGCCCTCGACCGGCAGCGTCGCCAGCAGCTCACGGTCGCCGATCGCGCCGATCACGGTCGCCTCGCGTCCGCGGGACACGCGCGCGTCGACGCCCGCTTCCTCGAGCCGCGCGACGACGTGGTCCGTCTGGTCCGGCGTCGCCTCCGGGCCCATGACGATCAGCAGCTCGGGCGAGCCGTTCGTGGCCATCGCTAGTGCCTCTTCCAGTGATGCGCCCCCGCTTCCGGGGGTCGATGAGCAAGCCAGGGTAGGACGCAGGGAGCCCCAATGCTCGCCAGCATTGGGGCGACTGAGGACACCGCCTGGCGCCGCTCAGCGGCGGCCGGAAGTGATGGGCTCATTGCTGGAAGAGACACTGGGGCTAGTCTAGATTCGCCGTGGCCGACAACACCGACCCTGTCATCCAGCAGTTTCGGGACAAGATCTCGGACAACGACCGCGCGCTCGTCGAGGCGGTGAACGCGCGGCTGCGGCTCGTCGCTCAGCTGAAGGCGTACAAGGAGTCGCGCGGCATCGATTTCGTCGATCCGGAGCGGGAGGAGTGGATCCTCCGCGACCTGGCGCGCGCGAACCGCGGGCCGCTCTCCGCCGGCGGGCTGCGTGCCTTCTACGAGGAAATCTTCGCGCTCACGAAGCGCGAGGTCGCACGTGACACTTGACGCTTGCGGGCGGGCGGCCTACCCTTGAGCCGATGACTCTCTCGACCACTCTCTGGGCCTGGACCTGGCGCCACGAGCGGGGCGGGAGCGTCGCCTGAGCACCTAGGCCGCCAGCCCGTTCCGCTCGAAGACCTCCAGCCGGAGGTCTTTTTGTTTGCCGAAATGAACGCAACGACCGTCATACCCACAGATCTCGTCACTCCCCTCGGGGCCTATCTCCGCCTGCGCCCCGAAGACGGCGCGGCCTTCTTGCTCGAGTCGGTCGAGCACGGGCGCCTGGGCCGGCACTCGTTCGTCGGCTACGGGACGCGGATCGTCGGCTTCGAGGAGGCGGAAACACTCGACGAGCCCGTCGTCGGCTACCTCGGCTACGACCACGTCGCGAACCTCGAGCCGACCGTCGAGCTTCCGGACATCGGCCCTGCGTTCCCGGAAAGCCTGTTCGTCGTCGCCGACACGCTCGTCAAGTTCGACCACGTCCTCGGCATGGCTGAGATCCTTCGCGGCGACCCAGTCGAGGTCTCGGAACTGCTCGACGGGCCGCTGACCCGGCTCGAAGCGGGCCGCAACGGGACGGGTGGCCGAACGCGCCGCCACCCCGGACGCTTCGAGTACGTCCGTGGCGTCGAGCGCGCGAAGCAGTACATCCGCGAGGGCGACGCGTTCCAGATCGTTCTCTCGCAGCGCGCGGAACGGCCGACGAGGGCCTCGGCGGTCGACATCTACCGCTCGCTGCGGCGCGTGAACCCGTCGCCGTACCTGTTCCTGCTCGAGCTCGGCGAGCTCGCGCTGATTGGCTCCTCCCCGGAGACGCTCGTCAAGCTCGAGGAAGGACGCGCCAGCGTGAATCCGATTGCGGGGACGATTCCGCGCGGACCGGGCGACGTCGAGAAGCTCCTCGCCTCGGAGAAGGACCGCGCAGAGCACGTGATGCTCGTCGACCTCGGCCGGAACGACCTCTCCCGTGTCTGCGAAGCAGGGACAGTGCATGTCGAGCGCTTCCTCGAGCCGGAGCGCTTCTCGCACGTGACCCACCTCGTCTCGGAGGTCGTGGGCGAGCTGCAGCCTGATGTGAGCCCGTTCGACCTGCTGCGCGCCTGCTTCCCGGCGGGCACCGTCTCCGGCGCGCCGAAGGTGCGGGCGATGCAGATCATCTCCGAGCTCGAGCAGTACCGGCGCGGCCCGTACGCGGGCGCGGTCGGCTACTCGCTGCCCGGCGGCGGGCTCGACACGTGCATCGCGATCAGGACGATGGTGCTTTCGGACGGAATCGCGTACCTGCAGGCCGGCGCCGGGATCGTCGCCGACTCGGTTCCGGCCCTCGAGCACGACGAGTGCCTGAAGAAGCTCGCCGCCATCGAGCGCGCGATCGAGCTCGCGGAGGCTCGACTGTGATTCTCTTGGTCGACAACTACGACAGCTTCACCTACAACCTCGCACACATGATCGCCGAGCAGGGCGTCGAGGTCGTCGTGCGGCGGAACGACGAGATCGACGCCGACGAGGCGGAGCAGCTCCGTCCCTCCCACCTCGTCGTTTCGCCCGGCCCTGGGCGCCCGAGCGGTTCGGGAAACACACTCGAGATCGTCGAGCGTCTGTCCCGCTGGCCGACGCTCGGCGTGTGCCTCGGGCACCAGGCGATCGTCGAGGCGTTCGGCGGCGAGATCGGATCCGCACGCGTGCTCGTCCACGGGAAGGCGACGACGGTGCGCACGGATGGGCGGGGGCTCTTCCAGGGGCTGCCGGAGGAGTTCGAGGCCGGCCGTTACCACTCGCTGGCGGCGACCAAGGTCCCCGACGCGCTCGAGGTGGCTGCGACCGCTCCGGACGGCGAGGTCATGGCCGTGCGCCACAAGGAGCTGCCCGTGCACGGCGTCCAGTTCCACCCGGAGTCGGTGCTCACGCCGGTCGGGCCGCAGCTGATCCGGAACTTCCTGGAGACGGCATGATCCAGGCGGCCATCGCCGAGCTTATGGACGGCCGCGATCTGACCCAGGACGGGGCGCGCGACGTGATGCGCTCGATCATGGACGGCGAGGCGACACCCGGACAGATCGGCGCGTTCCTCGTCGCGCTGAGGATAAAGGGCGAGACCGCGGACGAGATCGCCGGTTGCGCCGAGGCGATGCGGGAGCACGTGCTCGTCGTGCGGCCGGCGCGGACGGATCTCGTCGACACGGCCGGGACCGGAGGCGACGGCGCTCGTACGTTCAACATTTCGACCGCCGCCGCCCTAGTGGCCGCGGCTGCAGGGGCAGGTGTCGCGAAGCACGGGAACCGCGCCGTCTCCTCATCATCGGGCTCGGCGGACGTGCTCGAGGCGCTCGGCTTCAACCTCGAGCTGGCGCCGGAGACGATCGCACGCTCGATCGATGAGCTCGGCTTCGGCTTCCTGTTCGCGCCGACGCACCATCCAGCGATGCGCCACGCAGCGCCGGTTCGCCGTGAGCTTGCGACGCGGACGGTCTTCAACGTGCTCGGGCCCCTGACGAACCCAGCCGGGGCGCGGGCTCAAGTCGTCGGCGTGTACGCGGCAGAGCTCGTGCCGACGATCGCGGAAGTGCTCGCGCGGCTCGACGCCGAGCGCGCGTTCGTGGTGCACGGCGCGGCCGGGGTCGACGAGCTGTCGCCGGCAGGCCCGAATCTCGTGTGCGAGGTGGCGGACGGTCAGGTGCGGAGGCGCGAGATCGACCCGCTCGACTTCGGCATCGAGCGCTGCGCCCCAGAGGAGCTCGGCGGCGGCGATCCAGCCGAGAACGCGGAGACGATTCGACGCATCTTCTCCGGGGCCGACGGAGGCAAGCGCGACGCGGTGCTGCTCAACGCGGCGGGTGCGATCGCGGCCGGTGGGCTGGCGCGCGACCTCGCGGAAGGTGTTGGGCTGGCACGCGAGGCGATCGACTCGGGCGCGGCAGGCGAACGGCTCGAGGCGCTGATCGCGTTCTCGCAGGAGCCGGCGGTAACGGCATGAGGTTCCGAGACGCTCTGGCGCAGCCAGGTCTGGCGGCGATCGCCGAGGTCAAGCGCCGCTCGCCTTCTGCGGGGGAGCTGCGACCCGACGCGGATCCGGCTGCGCTCGCACGAGAGTTCGAGCATGCGGGCGCAGCCGCCGTGTCGGTGCTCGTCGACGAACGTTTCGCCGGCTCGATCGACGACCTGCGCGCGGCCCGCGCCGCCGCATCGCTGCCGCTCCTCGCAAAGGGTTTCTTCCGCGAGCCCGACGAGCTGGCTGAGCTGAAACGGAGCGGCGCAGACGCGGTCCTTCTGCTCCTGCGAGACCTCGACGACGAGCACGCCGCGGAGCTGATGACAGCAGCGCGCGAGCTCGA
>JBKPQP010000248.1:0-9499 GCA_046734155.1 Actinomycetota bacterium
GGCCAGGAGGGCGTCTTCGAGGCGGAGCTGTCCGGGATCGGCCCCGAGATCGTCACCGTTCCCGAAGTGGAGCCGCTCGGGCGTGGGGGAGGGCTGCGCCTGGCCGTCCAGGCGCGCGAGGAGGCGGGGCCGCTGTACGTGCTGAACGGGGACGAGCTGATCGATGTCGACCTCGCAGCCCTGCTCGCGGCGCACGACGAGCACGGCGGCGCCGCGACGATCGTCGTTACGCCGCTGCCGACCGCATTCGGAGTCGTCGACATCGCAGACGACGACCGTGTAAACGGCTTCCAGGACTCGCCACAGCTCCCGTTCTGGGCGCACGCGGGCGTCAACGTCTTCGATGAGGAGGCGCTCGCGCGGCTCCCGGAGCGAGGCGACCACGAGGCGACGACCCTTCCCGAGCTCGCCGCGGAGGGCAAGCTCTATGCGCACCGCCACGCCGGCCTCTGGTTGACCGTGAACACTCCGAAGGACCTGCGCGTCGCGGACGAGCACCTGCGCGCGAACCCCGACTGGCTGACGGAGGCTGCACGAACATGAGCGACCATCTGATCTCGCCGAACTTGGGCCAGCTGTCCGAATTCGGCATCGAGCCGACGAAGGTCGAAAAGCCATGGGGCCACGAGCTGATCTGGGCGCTGACGGACGACTACTGCGGAAAGATCCTGTTCATCAAGGAAGGCGAGTCGCTCAGCCTCCAGTTCCACCGCGAGAAGGACGAGTCGTGGCTGATCCACTCGGGCCGCGCGCAGATCGAGATGGGCCGGCCTGGGGACAAGACGCCGAACTCGGAGGTGGTCTCGGCGGGAGCGGCTTTCAGGATGCGTCCCGGCACTATCCACCGGGTGCTGGCGCTCGAGGACACCACGATCATCGAAGTCTCGACGCCGCAGCTCGAGGACGTCGTACGACTCGAAGATCGCTACGGCCGCGTCGAACCTTAACATTGGTGTGTTAAGGTTGGAACCGTGCGCGTTGGAGACGCAGCGAGACGAACGGGCTGGTCGCCGAGGATGCTCCGCTACCTCGAGGCGACGGGGCTCGTCGTCCCCGAACGCACACGTGCGGGCTACCGGGAGTACGGCCTGCGCGAGCTGAACCAGCTGCGGTCCCTACGCGAGCTGCGTAGGCGGTTCGGCGTCGAGATCGGCGAGGTTGCGTTCGCCGCGCGGCTCAGGCGCGAGCCCGAGCTCCGCGCCGAGCTCGAGACCTGGCTGCATGGACGCGGCGTCGACGCGCTCGACTGGGAGCAGCGCAAGCACGAGCGACTGCTCGTCGCATGAGGAATCGACCCAAGGGAGAAGAGGGCTGATGGCCACGACACGACGACACGATGTGAAGGACCTCGCCCTCGCAGGCGAGGGAATCAGGCGGATCGAGTGGGCCGACCGGAATATGCCGGTGCTGCGCGCGATCCGCGAGCGCTTCGAGAGCGAGGAGCCGCTCTCCGGCTACCGCATCTCGGCATGTCTGCACGTCACCACGGAGACCGCGAACCTCGCCCGCACGCTGAAGGCCGGCGGCGCGGACGTGGTTCTCTGCGCGTCGAACCCGCTGTCGACGCAGGACGACGTGGCGGCGGCGCTCGTCGAGGAGTTCGACGTGTCGGTCTTCGCGATCAAGGGCGAGGACAATGACACGTACTACCAGCACATCGAGGCCGCCGTCGACCACAAGCCGCAGATCACGATGGACGACGGCGCCGATGTGATCGGCGTCCTCCACGCGCACCGGCGCGAGCAGCTCGGAGACGTGATCGGGGGCACCGAGGAGACGACGACCGGCGTGATCCGGCTCAAGGCCCTGGAACGCGACGGGGCGCTCGGCTTCCCGATCATCGCGGTCAACGAGGCGAACACGAAGCATTTGTTCGACAACCGCTACGGGACGGGGCAGTCGACGATCGACGGGATCCTCCGGGCGACGAACAAGCTGCTCGCCGGGTCGAAGTTCGTCGTCGCCGGCTACGGCTGGTGCGGGCGGGGGCTCGCGCAGCGCGCGAAGGGCATGGGCGCGCACGTGATCGTGACCGAGGTCGACGCGCTGCGGGCGCTCGAGGCCGTGATGGACGGGTTCGAGGTTCTGCCGATGGCGAAGGCGGCCGAGGTCGGCGACCTGTTCGTGACCGCGACCGGCGACAAAGGCGTCATCCGCGAGGAGCATATGGCGGTCATGAAGGACGGCGCGATCCTCGCCAACACGGGGCACTTCAACGTGGAGATCGACATCCCGGCGCTGCGGTCAATGGCGTCCGAGAGCCGTGAGGCGCGGCAGTTCGTGGACGAGTTCGTGCTCGCCGACGGGCGGCGCCTGTACCTGCTCGCGGACGGGCGGCTCGTCAATCTCGCCGCGGCCGAGGGCCATCCCGCCCAGGTCATGGACATGTCCTTCGCGAACCAGGCTCTGTCGGCCGAGTTCATCGTCGGCAACGCAACCTCGCTCGAGCGCAAGGTCTACGACGTGCCCGAGGAGATCGACACCGAGATCGCGCGGCTCAAGCTGGCCACGATGGGGATCGAGAAGGACGAGCTCACGCCCGAGCAGGAGAAGTACCTGGCCTCCTGGGACGAGGGAACCTAACCCGGTGAAGGCGCTGATCCTGGCGGCCGGGTACGCCACCCGGCTCCGGCCGCTCACCGACGACAGGCCCAAGATGCTGCTCCCGCTCGCGGAGCGACCGATGCTCGACTACCTCGTCGATCGGATCCGCGAGGTGCCCGAGATCGAGGAAATCCACCTCGTCACGAATGCGCGCTTCGCCGACGCCTTTCGGGACTGGGCTCCCGCGGACGTGGTCGTCCACGACGATGGCACCAGCTCGAACGAGGACCGGCTGGGCGCGATCGGCGACATCGCCTTCGCGATCGATCGGGGTGGCCTCCAGGGCGAGGATCTGCTCATCGTGGCCGGCGACAACCTGATCGGCTACTCGCTGGCCGACTTCGCTTCGTTCTGGCACGCGCACGACGGAAGCGCGATCGCAGTGCGTGAGATCGACGATCGCAACCTGCTGACGCAGTACGGCGTGGTCGAGCTCGACGATGACGACCGCGTCGTCGGGCTCGAGGAGAAGCCCGCCCAGCCGAAGAGCGACCTCGCGGCGACGGCTTCATACCTCTACCTCGGCGAGCATCTCGCCCTCCTCCCGCGCTACCTCGGGGACGGAAACCCTCCAGATGCGCCGGGGAACTTCATGGTTTGGCTCTACACGCGCGAACCGGTCTACGGCTACCGCGCCGAGGGCGAGTGGCACGACATCGGAGACCTGGGGCAGCTCCTTGCCGCCGACAACATGCTGCGTGAGCGCGCGGGCCTGGCGACGCGGCCTGAATATTCACTGGGTTAGCGCCATTCGGTGCAGAACTCGGCCGTAGCGTGGCCGGGTGCTGCTCGACCTTGTCTTCCCGCCGAGCTGCGTGGTCTGCGGCGCCGACGGCGCGGTGCTCTGCGCCGGCTGCGAGGAGCGCCTCGAACGGCTCGGCAGCCCGGGCTGCGACCGTTGCGGGGCTCCGACCGCGTGGCCGGTCGAGCGCTGTCGTGAGTGCGCCGGCAGGAGAATCGCGTTCGCCCACGCGCGGGCCGCTGTTGCGTACGACGACGCTGCGAAGCGGCTCGTCGGCGCCTGGAAGGAGCGCGGCCAGCGGATGCTCGCAGAGCTCGCCGCGGAGCTCGTCGACGGCGCCGTCGCCCGGCCGAGCGCGTACACGGTCACGTTCGTCCCCGCAGACGACGACCGCCTCCTGATGCGCGGACACAATCCCGCGCAGCGCCTCGCAGAGGCGCTCGGCACGCGCTGGCAGCTCCCGGTCGTCCCGTTGCTGCGGCGCGCACCAGGACGGTCTCCTCAGAAGGGCCTGACCCTCGCGGAACGGCGCCGAAACGTCCGGGGAGCGTTCTCGTCCACGGGAGTCGTGCCTAAGGCTGTCGTCCTCGTCGACGACGTCTACACGAGCGGTGCGACGGTGTCGGCGGCCGCCACGGCCTTGCGAAAAGGAGGAGCTCGTCGTGTCGAGGTGGTGACGTTCGCACGCGCCGTGAGATAGCGTTGGTGAGCGATGCGTCTCCAGGTGAAGGGCCGCAACCTCGAGATCAGCGAGCAGATCCGCACGTACGCCGAGGAGAAGCTGGGCAAGCTCGACCGGCTCGTCAGCGATCCGACGCGCGTCGAGCTCGAGCTCGCTGTCGAAAAGAACCCGTCGATCGCGGAAAACCACGTGGCCGAGGCGACCGTCTGGACGAAGGGGCCGGTGCTGAGAGCCCGCGAGACCTCCGCCGACATGAAGGCGTCGATCGACCAGCTCGTCGCCAAGCTGGAGAGGCAGGTCAAGCGATACCGCGAGAAGCGGCGCGTCGCTCCGCGCAGGCACGCCCGTGACGGCGGCGTCCCCACGGAGCCCACCCCGTTCGAGGTGCCCGAGGACGACACGACGATCGTCAAGACGAAGCAGTTCGCCGTGTACCCGATGTCGCCCGAGGAGGCGGTCCTCCAGCTCGAGCTGGTCGGGCACGACTTCTTCGTCTTCCGCAACGCCGAGACCGAGATCATCAACGTCGTCTATCGCCGGCGCGACGGGGACTACGGGCTGATCGAGCCCAGCTGAGGCTCTTGGGCTTCTTCAGGCGCGAGCGGCCCATTCACGAGCAGCTCGCCAAGGAGGGCGGGCTCGACTTCGCGCGCGACCTCGCGGATCTCTCGCCGCGCGAGCCGATCGACCCGCGCCACCCGTTCTGGCAGGTGGTGGGCATCCACGGCATTCCGCGCGAGCGCGAGTGGGACGGTGTCGCGAGCGCCGAGGCGCCCGGTTTGCCGGGTTACGAGATCGAGTTCGTGGCGCTCGCCGACGGGAGCATCATCGTCGACGAGGACGTCCCGGACGCAACGGTCGCGCCGCTCGCCGACGCACTGTCGCTGCCTGCTCCGTACCACGCCTTCGGCCTGCGCCAGGACGCAGACGTCTGGAGCGTCGCCGCGAAGCGCGTCCAGGTCGTTGAGGTGCCGGAGGAGGTCGACGGCGACGAGATCCAGCTCGTCGTAAGCGACGAGTCGAGGACGCTGCTCGTGGACGACCTCCCGTCGAGCGCAACCGTCCCGAGCCTCGAAGCCTTCGCAGCAGAGCAATTCGGGTCGTTCGTCGTCCGTGCGAGCCGGCTCGACGACCTCCTCTGGGAGGTCACGGTGATCCCGCTGTAACCCGATACCCTAGGGGCAATGGCGGGCAACGACTACGGTGGGTTCGAGAAGTTTCTGCGTGTCGGCGAGGGCCGCCGACTCAAGCGGCTGCGCAACCAGGCGGAGTACATCGGTACGCTCGAACCCGAGTTCGAGCAACTCTCCGACGAGGAGCTGAAAAGCAAGACCGCCGAGTATCGGCAGCGCGTCACGAACGGCGAGGCGCTCGAGGACATCCTCTTCGAGGCCTATGCCACGGTGCGCGAGGCGTTCAAGCGGACGATGGGCGTCCGCCTCTTCGACGTCCAGATGATGGGCGGGATCGTCCTCCACGAGGGCGACATCGCCGAGATGAAGACTGGTGAAGGAAAGACCTTCGTTGCCACGATGCCGCTCTATCTGAATTCGCTGACCGGCCAGAACGTCCACCTGGTCACGGTCAACGACTACCTCGCCAAGCGCGACCCGGACTGGGTCAAACCCGTTTACGACGCGCTCGGGGTCCGCGCCGGCTTCATCCAGAACATGATGCCGTTCGCCGAGCGGACGGACGCGTACTCGGCCGACATCACATACGGGACGAACTCCGAGTTCGGGTTCGACTACCTGCGCGACAACATGGCCGTCACGCTCGAAGGCACCGTCCAGCGCGGCCACACGTTCGCGATCGTGGACGAGGTCGACTCGATCCTGATCGACGAGGCCCGGACGCCTCTGATCATCTCCGGCGAGCCGGAGACGGCGGCGCAGGTCTACTACGACTTCGCACGGGTCGTGAAGACCCTGACCGGCGAGCGGAGCAAGCAGAAGAGCGAGGGCAAGGGCGTCGACGAGACGGAGCGTTCCGGCGCCGACTACCTGTACGACGAGAAGTTCAAGACCGTCTCCCCCGCCCAGGCGGCGATCGACAAGGTCGAGCGCGCGCTCGGGATCGACAACCTCTACGACGCGCGGAACGTCCAGTTCGTCAACCACCTGAACCAGGCGCTGAAGGCGCAGTCGCTCTTCCAGCGCGACGTCGACTATGTCGTCCAGGACGGCGAGGTCAAGATCGTCGACGAGTTCACGGGCCGGATCATGGAAGGACGCCGCTGGTCCGAGGGTCTCCATCAGGCGGTCGAGGCCAAGGAGGGCGTGGCGATCCAGGAGGAGAACGTCACGCTTGCGACGATCACGCTCCAGAACTACTTCCGCCTCTACGAGAAGCTCGCCGGGATGACCGGTACCGCGAAGACCGAGGAGAAGGAGTTCGTCGAGATCTACGACCTGCATGTCGTCGAGATCCCGACGAACGTCGCGGTCGCCCGCGACGATCAGAACGACTTCATCTTCAAGACGAAGGAGGCTAAGTACGACGCGGTGCTCGCGGATATCAAGGAGCGCCACGAGATCGGGCAGCCGGTGCTCGTCGGCACGATCTCCGTCGAAGTCTCCGAGCACCTGTCGCAGCTGCTCCAGCGTGTCGGGATCCCGCACAACGTCCTGAACGCGAAGGCGCACGAGCGCGAGGCCGAGATCATCAAGGACGCGGGCCAGCCCGGCGCGGTCACGATCGCGACGAACATGGCCGGCCGCGGCGTTGATATCAAGCTCGCCGACGGGATAACCGAGGTCGGGGGCCTGTACGTGCTCGGGACCGAGCGGCACGAGGCGCGGCGCATCGACAACCAGCTGCGCGGGCGTTCCGGCCGCCAGGGCGACCCGGGCGAGTCGCGCTTCTACCTCTCGGGCCAGGACGATCTGGTGCGTCTGTTCGCGGGCGACCGGATCCACTCGATCATGGAGCGCTTCAAGGTGCCGGAGGACCAGCCGATGGAGTCCGGCCTGCTCTCGAAGCAGATCGAGAACGCGCAGAAGAAGGTCGAGGAGCAGAACTTCGTCGCGCGCAAGAACGTTCTCAAGTACGACGACGTCATGAACACTCAGCGCGAGGTGATCTACGCGCAGCGGCGGCAGGTGCTCGACGGTGCCGACCTGTCCGGCGAGATCAGGGGCTGGATCGACGAGGTGATCGAGCGGCTGGTCGCGCTGCACACCGAGGGCGAGTTCGCGGACGACTGGGATCTCGACGGGCTCGTGCAGGCGTTCAACGCGCTCACCGACGCCGATTTCACCGTAGAGGAGTTGCGCGAGGACCTCGAGGAGCTGAGCCGTGAGGCTCTCGTCGAGGATTTCCGCGACGAGGCGCTCGAGCTGTACGAGGAGAAGGAAAAGGAGTGGGGCGACGAAGTCGCGCGCGAGATCGAGCGGTACATCGTGCTCGAGGTCGTCGACACCCGCTGGCGCGAGCACCTCGAGAACATGGATTACCTCCGCGAGGGCGTCCACCTGCGGTCGTTCGCGCAGAAGGATCCGCTCGTCGAGTACCGCGCCGAAGGGCACACGATGTTCGAGGAGCTGGGCGGGCTCATTCGCGAGGAAGTGCTCATGTTGCTCTTCCACGCGCAGATCGAGCCGCGCGAGGCCGAGGAGCTCGTTCGGTCCGACGAGGTCGACGGCGGCGGGTTCGCGTACCAGCACGAATCGCTCGCCGGCGCGGACGCGATCGCAGCCGCGGGCCTCGGCGGCGACGGGATGGCGGTGAGCACCGGGCTCGGCGGGGGCGGGGCCGTGGCGACGCAGCAGCGCGTCACGACCGAGCGCGACAAGATCGGGCGCAACGATCCCTGCTGGTGCGGAAGCGGCAAGAAATACAAGAAGTGCCACGGCGCATAGTCCAGTAACGGGGAAACCCATGGTTCCCCCGCTGGCTCCCTCCTTCGCGCCCCCGACGTAGCCAACGCTCCTGTGGGCTCCCGCCGGGCCAGCCTGGCTCCGCCCGACGATCGGCTCGCGTTGACCGACTGATGTGAATGCGGATTGGTCGACTTCAAGGTCGCGGCCATCGACCAAACGTGGTCGGGCCTCCGCTTCGTCCGCAAGAAGCCCAAGTAACACTGGGTTACACGGTGGCTCGGGTCGATACGATCGAGCCATGGCAGACGCCGCTTCTCTCGACGAGCGCCTGGAGCAGATCGGGGCCCAGCTCGACTGGGTCCGTGATTACCTTTGACCCGGACGCCCTAGAGCAGCGCGCCGCCGAGCTCGAGGCGCAGATGGGCGAGCCCGGGTTCTGGAACGATCAGCAGGCGGCAGCCCAGATCTCGTCCGAGCACGCGCGGGTCCAGCGACGCCTCGAACGCTACGAACGCCTGCGCCGCGAGTACGACGACGCGAAGGAGCTCCTGGCCATGGATGGAGACATGGCGGCCGAGATCGAGACTTCGCTCACGCCTCTCGAGGGCGAGCTCGAACGCCTCCAGGAGGACGCGCTCTTCTCCGGCGAGTACGACTCGGGCGACGCGGTCGTCACGATCCAATCCGACGCGGGCGGCACCGACGCGCAGGACTTCACCGAGATGCTCCTCCGCATGTACCTCCGGTGGGCCGCCGACCGCGGCTTCAAGACTGAGGTCCTCGAGGCGAGCCCGGGCGAGGAAGCGGGCCTCAAGTCGGCGACCTTCACCGTCGCGGGCGAGAACGCGTACGGCATCCTCAAGGCCGAGCGCGGCAAGCACCGCCTCGTGCGCCTGTCCCCGTTCGACCAGGCCCACCGGCGCCACACGAGCTTCGCCCAGGTCATCCCCAGCCCGCTTCTAAGCGACGACGCGGAGATCGAGATCGACGACGCGGATGTCCGCGTCGACACCTACCGCGCGAGTGGCGCCGGCGGCCAGCACGTCAACAAGACCGACTCCGCGGTTCGGATCACGCACGTCCCGACCGGCATCGTCGTCAGCGTCCAGAACGAGCGCTCACAGTCGTCGAACAAGGCGACGGCGCTCAAGATCCTGCGCTCACGCCTCGCCGAGCAGGCCGAGGAGGAACGCGAGGCCGAGCTCGCCAAGGAGCGCGGGGTCGTGAACATGGGCTTCGGCGGCAATGCGATTCGGAGCTATGTGCTTCATCCGTATCAACTCGTAAAGGACCACCGCACCGAACACGAGGTCGGAAACACCCAGGGAGTGCTCGACGGCGACCTCGACAGCTTCGTCCAGGCGTACCTGTTGGCAAGGGCTGCGGGACGTGTCGTTTAGAGATAGCAGGTAGTTTCGCTAAACTCCCGGGCTGTTCAACAGCCGGGATGCGGCCCCTGCGGACCCGCGCGCCTATTACCCCCGTGCCCGAAGAAATCGCCCAAATAGCAGAGCCAACCACGGCTACGCCCATCCCTGTCGAGGCCAACGGCCAGGGACCGGCGCCGACACCGGTCGCGTCCGAGCGCTCGATGATCGTCTTCGACGCGGTGACGAAGATCTACGAGCCGAACGTCGCTGCGCTCTCGGA
>JBKPQP010000249.1:0-8104 GCA_046734155.1 Actinomycetota bacterium
GCTTTGCCCGAGCGCAGCCCAAGTGGTGATGAAACGAACAACGACCGCCGTGTCGGCTCCTGAAACAGCAGCCCTGCGCCTCCGCTCGCAAGGAGGCGGCCCACGGGGGAACCAGGGGTTCACCCGTGCAGCGAGCGAAGCGAAGCGGCCCTAGGCCAGCCCAGGTGCCTCTTCGAGCTCGACCGCCTGGCGGCGGCCGCGCGAGTGCCACCAGTTGATCTCGGCGCCGAAGACGATCACGTTCGCCATCAGGTACAGCCACACGAGCAGGAGCGCCGGAGCCCCGAACGCCTGAAGAGCGATCACGTTCTTCGACAGCCGCAGGTAGAGCGGCAGCAGCTGGAAGCTCGTCTCGAGCGCGACCGTGGCGACGATCGCACCCGGCAGCACCTCCTGCCACGTGAGCTTCTCGTTCGTGAGCAGGTAGTAGACCGTGAACAGGAACACGAAGACCGCGAGCGTCGAGATCAGCACCGAGCTCACGAACGCGACGTACGAGTTGCCGAAAAAGCCGCCCGCGAAGCGGTTGAGCACGTCGTAGCCGATCGAGCCGACGAGTAGGCCGATGAACAGCGTGACGAGCGACCCGACCAGCAGCGTCACGGCGAGCAGCTTCCCGTGCAGGAAGGAGCGGTTCGGCTTCCCGTAGACGATGTTGAACGCCGACTCGAGCACGCTGAACAGCGAGAGCGACGTCCAGCCGAGGAAGAGCGCGCCGATCACGCCGAGCGTCGCGGCGTTGTCCTGCACCGAGCGCACGACGCGGACGATGCTGTCAACGGAGCTCGTCGGGAACGCCTTGTTCAGTTCGGTCACGAGATAGCTCGATTCGTCGGCGCGGCCTGCGAAGCCGAGAAGCGCGAGCGCGAGGAAGACCAGTGGGACGAACGAGAGGAGCGCGAAATACGCGATCATCGCCGCGAGATGCGTCCCCCGGTCGGCAAAGAACTTGGTGAAGACCTCGTGCATGCTGCGGGAGGCTAGTCTCTCAGCCATGACGGAGCCGAGGACGGCGCTGGCCGAGCTGACCGAGATTTCGTCGCAGATCGAGTCCGCGGTTCTCTTCGACGCCGCGGGCAAGGTGGTCGCGGCGACGATTCCCGACGACCGCGCAGAGCGTGTCGCCACGAGCGCGAACGCGTTGCTCGAGCAGGCCGAACAGATCGGCGACGGCGACCTCACGCAGATCGAGGCGTCGACCGGCGACGGGAGCCTGTTCGTCGTGAAGGACGGCACAGCGCGGATCGCTGCATCGACCTCCGCCGAGCCCACGGCCGGGCTCGTCTTCTACGACCTGAAGAGCTGTCTGCGAGCCGTAGCCAAGCCGCCCGCGAAGCCGAAAGCGGCGGCGAAGCCGAAGGCTGCCGGCGCGAAGCCGAAGCCCAAGCCGCGCACGACGCGGAGCAAGAGAGATGAGACCTCGTAAGCTCGTCGCGCTCGGGTTCGCCGTCGGGTCGCTGCTCGGGATCGGTCTCTACGCGCGGCGGGGCCGGGGCGGGCGCGAGCGCGTCGACCTCTACTTCGCCGACGGCTCGCTCGTCTCGCTCCACGGCGACTCACCCGAGGCCGCTCCGCTGCTCCTCCACGCCCGCGACGCGCTCCGGGCCGCCGCGTCGTGAAGCGCGAGGACCTCGGAGCCGCGCTCCGCGAGCACGCCTACCTCGAGGGCGACTTCGTTCTGCGCTCTGGGCGCCGCTCGAACTACTACCTCGACAAGTACCGCTTCGAGACGCGGCCTGAGCTTCTGGCCGCGCTCGGCGAGCACATCGCGGCCACTGTCTCGGAGCACGAGCCGGACGCGGAGCGGCTCGCCGGCCCGGAGCTCGGAGCGGTCGCGCTCGCCGCTTCGGCTTCGATGTCCTCTGGTCTCCCGTTCTTGATCGTCCGCAAGGCGGCGAAGGAGTACGGCACCGCGAATCGGCTCGAAGGCGTCTTCGAGCGGGGCGAGCGCGTCTGCCTCGTGGAGGACGTCGTCACGTCCGGCGGAGCCGTCGTCGAAGCCCTCGATGCCGTCCGCGAAGCCGGCCTGGAGTGCCGGATCGCGGTCTGCGTGCTCGACCGCGAGGAGGGCGGAGCGGACGCTCTAGCGCGCCGTGGGGCCCGGCTCGTGCCGCTTTTTCGGGCAGGAGAGTTGCTCTCAGCAGAGAAAACCGCCGCAAAACCGCATGGTTGAGCCGAAACGGCTTGGCTGTTAGGGTCCGGTTGCGCTAACCGGCAACGTCAGAGGGAGGATGCACGTGACAAAACAGGAGTTCGTCGACAGGGTCGCGGACAAGGCAGGGCTTTCGAAGCGCGACGCTGGGGAAGCCGTGGACGCCTTCCTGGACTCGATCACCGATGTCCTGCGCGGCGGCGGCGAAGTGTCATTCACGGGGTTCGGCAAGTTCACGACCCAGCGGCGCGCTGCGCGCCAGGGCGTCAACCCGAGGAATCCCTCGGAGCGAGTGCAGATCCCGGCCACAACCGTCCCCAAGTTCTCGGCCGGCAGCCAGCTCAAGCAGGCGGTGAAGAGCGGGGCCGGGATGGGCGGCATGTAGCACTGCGGCACCACCGGAGGTTTCGAGAGGGGCTGCTTCGGCGGCCCTTCTCTTTTCTTCCGGGGCGCTCGGTAACCTCACCGTGATGGTCCAGGACCTCGAGGCCGGGCCGACTACGGCCGTGAACGCCTTCGGCGACAGGCTTGCCGAAGCCGTCGAGCGGAAGCGGAGCCAGCTCGTCGTCGGGCTCGACCCGGTGCCCGAGCTTCTGCCGCTCGAGCTCGCCGGCGAAGCGGGTCTCGGACGCGCCGCGGCGGCCGATGCCTGCGGGCGCTTCTGCTGCGGCGTGATCGACGCGGTCGCGGCCTACGCCGTCGGCGTGAAGCCGCAGCTCGCCTTCTTCGAGGCGCTCGGGCCGCCCGGGATGGAGGCGTTCGAGAGCGTCTGCGGCTACGCGCGTACAGCCGGGCTGATCGTCGTGGCCGACGCGAAGCGCGGAGACATCGGCTCGACGGCCCGGGCATACGCGGCCGCGTACCTCGAAGGGGCCGAAGGTCGCGCGCCACTCGCAGACGCGATGACGGTCAACCCGTACCTCGGCCTCGACTCGCTCGAGCCGTTCATTGCGGCCTGCCGGCGCGAGGGGGCGGGCATCTTCTGCCTCGTCAAGACGTCCAACGAGGGCGTCGCGGACATCCAGGACCTCGCCCTCTCGAACGGGAAGCCGCTCTGGCAGCACGTTGCGAGTCTCGTCGCGGAGTGGGGCGAGGAGCTCGTCGGCGAGCGCGGCCTCTCGAGCGTGGGCGCGGTCGTCGGCGCGACGCACCCGCGGGCCGTCGACGAAGCGCGGCGGCTGCTCCCGAGGGCCGTCCTACTGCTGCCGGGGCTCGGGGCGCAGGGGGCCGAGCCGGCCGACGTGGCGCGCGCATTCACGAGCGGCCCGGCGAGCGCGCTCGTCGCGGCTTCGCGCTCGGTGCTCTATGCGTTTCGCTCGGCCGATGACGACTGGCGCTCCGCCGCTGCGGCCGAAGCAGCGCGTCTGAAGAGCGAGGTCTGGGCGGCCTCGGGGTGGTAGCAGTGCTCCTCCCAGCAATACATGCCGGCCTCTGGCCCGCGATCACGCGGCGCCAGAGTCCACCCTCCTCCTCACCAATGTCTGAGGACCTTGCCTCGTCAGAGTGCGGCCTCTGGCTTGGTGCTCGCGACCCAGAGACTCGGCGGCATTACTGGAAGGAGCACTAATGGACTGGCGCGCCGAAGCGAAGCGATACGCGCTCCCGGTCGCGTTTCTCCTTCTTGTGACAGCGGCGGTCCTCGTGGTCCGCGGCGCGCTCTAGCGGCTAGCCTTCCGGCCCGTGAAGGTCAGGCTTCTCGCTGCCCTCGCGGTCGCGCTCTCGCTCGTTCCTCCGGCTCTCGCCTCGGGTCCAAGCATCCACGCGCGCGCGTACCTCGTCGAGGACGGCCGGAACGGCGACGTGCTGCTCGCCCACAACTCGGACGAGCGGGTCCCGATCGCGAGCCTGACGAAGATGATGACGGTACTCATCACGCTCGAGCGTTCCCGGCTCGGCGACATGGTCACGATCTCGCCCGAGGCCGCGGAAATCGGTGAGTCGAGCATCGGCCTGCGCGCCGGAGAGCGAATCTCTGTGCGCGACCTGATCGAGGCCGCGCTCATCCAGAGCGCGAACGACGCCGCCTGGGCGCTGGCCGACCACGTCGGGCATGGCGACGAGGCGAAGTTCGTCGCGCTCATGAACCGGCGGGCGCGCCAGCTCGGGCTCGACGACACGCATTTCGTCCGCCCGGACGGCCTCGACGCTCCGGGACATGTCTCGAGTGCCCACGACGTGACCACCCTCGCCCGCGTGCTGATGCAGCAGCCGGTCGTCCGCAAGATCGTCGCGATGCGCGACGCGACGATCGAGGGCGATCGCCGGCTGCACACGTGGAACGACCTGCTCGGCGTCTACCCGGGCGTCGTCGGCGTCAAAACGGGGCACACATCGGCGGCGGGCTGGTCCGAGGTCGGCGCGGTCCGTGGTCCGGGCGTCACCGTCTACGCGACGATCCTCGGTAGCCCGAACCGTCGGGCTCGGAACGACGACCTGGCGAAGTTGATGACCTGGGGGCTCGCGCGCTTCCGGGTCGTGCAGACGGTGACTGCGGGACGTGTCTACGCCAGCGCGCGAACCTCGTACGGCAAGGGCGATCTCGACCTCGTCGCGCCGCGCTCGGTCGGGCGCGCCGTCGTCACCGGCCGTCCGCTCGTGGAGCGTATCGTGGCGCCGATGGGTGTCGACCTGCCCATCCGGAAGGGTCAAGAGCTCGGGGAAGTGCGCGTGTACGAGCGTGGACAACTCGTGGCGCGCTCACCGCTCGTCGCCGCCCGTTCGATCGACAAGCCGGGAGCCGCCGACCGCGCGGAGTGGTATGTCAAGCGCGCGGCGCACAACATGTGGGGGTGGGTGTCCTAGACAAATGATCGTCACAGTCACGATGAACGCAGCCCTCGACCGGACGCTGACCGTGCCCAACTTCCAGCGCGGCCAGCGGCACCGGGCGAGCGGCGGGCTCACCCTCGCGGGCGGCAAGGGCATCAACGTCGCAAGGGCGCTGAAGCAGCTCGACGTTCCGGTCGTCGCGACTGGCCTCGCGGGCGGGCTCACCGGGACCCGCCTCGTGGAGCAGCTGACGGGAGAGGCGATCCTCAACGACTTCGTCCGCATCACCGACGAGTCCCGCACGTCGACGGCGGTCGTCGACCCGACCTCGAACTCGTACACCGAGATCAACGAATGGGGCCCGCACGTCGAGCCGGAGGAGCTCGACATGCTCCGGGAGAAGCTCCGCTACCTGTCGAGGGCAGCCGACACCGTCATCTTCGCGGGCTCGCTCCCGCGCGGTGTCGAGGACGACTTCTACGGCGACCTGATCCGTGAGCTCAACAAGCGCAGCATCGACACGGTGCTCGACGCCGAAGGCGAGCCGCTCCGGATGGGAACCGCAGGCGAGCCGTTCCTGGTCTCGCCGAACCAGCGCGAGGCGGAGAGCCTCGTCGGCCAGGAGTTCCACGAGGACCAGGACTTCATCCAGGCGCTCGACGACATCGCGGAGCTGGGTGCGCGCAACGTGCTGATCACACAGGAGTCGGGCTGCTTCGCGCTGCTCCGCGAGGAGCGCGAGACCAAGCGGCTGCGGGCCGTCGCACCGGAGGTCGACCCCGTGTCCACGGTCGGCTCCGGCGACGTGCTCCTGTCCGCGTTCCTCGCCGCGCGCGACGCGAAGAAGTCGATCGACGAAGCGCTTCGGTCGGCCGTGGCCGCGGGTGCGGCCGCGACGCTCGAAGTCGGCGCGGGCCGCTTCGACCCGCGTGAGGCGAGTCGGCTCGCCGGGCGCGTGGAGGTGACCGAGCTCGAGCCGGCCGTCTCCTGAGGCTGGTACGATCGACTGCCACTTGAGAGGCGTGACGAGAGAGCGGTTTTCCGGCCCAGGCGATCCATCGAGCCTGGGCTTTTTGCGTAGAGGGGGGCTGTCGTGGACGTAGAGATCGGGCGTGGAAAAAAGGCCAGGCAGGCGTACGGGTTCGACGACATCGCGATCGTCCCGAGCCGTCGGACCCGCGACCCGCAGGACGTGGACATCGGCTGGAAGCTCGGGCCGCATCTGCTCGAGCTGCCGCTGCTCGCTTCGGCGATGGACGGCGTCGTCTCACCGGCGACGGCGATCGCGCTAGGGAAGCTCGGTGGCCTCGGCGTCCTCAACCTCGAAGGCATCTTCACCCGCTACGAAAACCCCGACGCCGAGCTGGAGCGGATCGCGAAGCTGCCCAAGGACTCCGCAACCCGCGGGCTCCAGGAGATCTATGCGCGTGATGTCGACCCGAAGCTGATCGCCGCGCGGGTCGAGGAGATCAAGCGCGCCGGGGTCCTCGCAGCAGGCTCGCTCACGCCGCAAAAGGTGCGCGACTACTACGAGATCGCGCTCGAGGCGGGGCTCGATGTGCTCGTCATCCAGGGCACGGTCGTCTCCGCTGAGCACGTGTCGTCGAACGGGCAGGCGCTGAACCTGAAAGAGTTCATCGCGAGCCTCCCGATTCCGACGCTCGTCGGCGGTTGCGCCTCGTACCAGACCGCGCTGCACCTGATGCGCACCGGCGCCGAGGGCGTGCTCGTCGGCGTGGGGCCCGGGCATGCGTGCACGACGCGCGGAGTCCTGGGCGTGGGCGTGCCGCAGGCGACGGCGATCTCGGACGCGGCCGCTGCACGCGTGCAGCACCTGCTCGAGACCGGCAAGTACGTGAACGTGATCGCAGACGGCGGAATGCGCACCGGCGGGGACATCTCGAAGGCGGTCGCGTGCGGCGCGGACGCGGTCATGATCGGCTCGCCGCTCGCCCGCGCAAAGGAGGCGCCGGGCCGCGGTTTCCACTGGGGCATGGCGACCTTCCATCCCACGCTGCCGCGCGGAGCGCGTGTCCAGGTCGACCAGAACGCTTCCCTCGAGGAGATCGTGGTCGGGCCGGCGCGCGAGAACGACGGGACGCTGAACCTGATGGGTGCGCTGCGGACGTCGATGGCGACCTGCGGCTACGAGTCGATTCACGACTTCCAGAAGGCCGAGATCATGCTCGCCCCGTCGATCAAGACCGAGGGCAAGTCCCTCCAACAGGCGCAGAAGATCGGCATGGGCTGATGGGCGAAGTGGTCCCGCTGCCAACGCCCGAGCCGGCCGCTGAGGAGCGGCCGGTGCTCGTTCTGGACTGCGGCGGTCAGTACTCGCAATTGATCGCGCGGCGGGTGCGCGAGTGCCGCGTCTACTCGGAGCTCGTCCCGCACGGGATCAGCCCGCAGGAGGTCCAGGCGCGGAATCCGCTGGCGCTCGTCCTCTCCGGCGGGCCGGCTTCCGTCTACGCGGAGGGCGCGCCGCAGGTCGAACCTGGGGTCTTCGAGCTCGGGATTCCGACGCTCGGCATCTGTTACGGCATGCAGCTGATGGCGCAGGAGCTCGGCGGGCGCGTGGAGCGGACGGGCGTGTCGGAGTTCGGCAAAACGCAGTTCACCGTCGAGGGCGGTGAGCTCTTCACGAACCTCCCGCCGGAGCAGATCGGATGGATGAGCCACCGCGACTCGGTGACTGCGCCGCCGGAAGGCGCTCGAGTCGTCGCCTCGTCGCAGTCGACCCCGATCACGGCGTTCGAGGATTCGGAGCGGCGGCTGTACGGCGTCCAGTTCCACCCCGAGGTCGTTCACACGCCGTACGGGAACGATCTCCTGAAGAACTTCCTGTACTCGGTGGCCGACGCGCCGGCAACGTGGACGGCCGCGGCCGTGATCGAAGAGCAGGTCGAGCGGATCCGCGTCCAGGTCGGGTCGGAGCGCGTTTTGTGCGCGCTCTCGGGCGGCGTCGACTCGGCGGTGGCGGCGCTGCTCGTCTACAAGGCGGTCGGGGATCAGCTGACGTGCGTGTTCGTCGACCATGGCCTTCTGCGCAAAGACGAGGCGGCGCAGGTCGTCGAGACCTTCCGCAACCACTTCCATGTGCCGCTCGTGCACGTCGATGCGGAAGGGCGCTTTCTCGCCAAGCTCGCCGGGGTCACCGATCCGGAGGCGAAGCGGCGCGCCATC
>JBKPQP010000250.1:0-4265 GCA_046734155.1 Actinomycetota bacterium
GGGCCGCCGCTATGCTCGATCGTCGACCCGAAGGAGGGACAAGGTGTACGCACGCGTAGCGACATTCGAGGGCGATCCCGCGAACGCCGACCAGGCGATCGACATGGTCCGTGGAGAGGTCGAGTCCGGCGAAGTGCCGCCCGGGCTCGAGGGCGCGAAGATGCTGATGCTCCTCGACCGCCAGAGTGGCAAGGGTCTGGGCATCACGCTCTTCGAGACCGAAGAGGCGATGCGCCGAGGGGACGTGGCGCTGAACGCGATGAGCCCGGGCGGCGGGGGCCGTCGGAGGTCGGTCGACTTCTACGAAGTCCCGGTTCACACACTGGGCTGAGCGTCGACGACCCGGGCTAGGTCGGGCCAAAGATTAGTTCTAAGACCGGATTTTTGACTATAGAAGCCGACGAACCCGCGCCAGTCTTTCGCGAGGAAAAGGCACTCGCCCCAAAAGCAGGGAACCCTGGCCGAAATCGGCCGACCTTCAGTTGACAGCGCTCGGGCTGCGGTAAAGACTCGGTGGTTCACTGCGGTGGGGGGAGAGGAGGTTTGCGGTGAAGAGACTTCTACTCACCGTTTCGGTGATGGCATTCCTGAGCTTCGGGTTGCCATCTGCACTTCTGGCGGATCCGGGTGGCCCGAACTTGCAGCAACCCGTTCTGCTCACCTGCACGGGCGGCCTGCAGATCAATGTCAACCCAGGGACGCTGACGAATCGAGGCCGGGTCGCGTGGGCAATCGACTCGACAAGCGTGCTGGTAACGGCCTACCTGGCGTTTAACGACGGGACAGACACCTTCGTGATCTTCGACAGTAAGCGGGGGTTGACGAACCTCGTCAACTGCACGGGCGACGCAGGCGGTGGCTTCACGGTCATCGTCAAGGGGTTCTTCACTCCTCGGTAAAGCCCATTGGAAGGGCGGCCCGCCGCCGCCGGGGCTGCCCTTCCGCCGACCTTCCCTCCAGCGGCTGAGTCCGCGCCACTTCTTCTGAGAATCAGGGCCGGTTCGCGTCTGGTCGGGTGGGGGATGTTTCGTGTGGAGAGCCGGAGCGCCAGGCCAGTCCGACCTACTTGCGGCCAAGAGGCCGGACTTTGCGGGGACGTTCTCGGCTGCTCCGGCTCTCGACTTGACCCTTTCGACACTCGGCAGGTGATCCTCTTCTTCCTGATTGACTACTACGCCCTAGCGTCTAGCCTCCCGCTCAAGCTTGAGATGGGTAGGGGCCTCCTGGCCGCAAGAGCGACGAGGAACGCAAGAAGATCCTGTCCGACCGGATCCAGAGGAACATCGTCCAGGGCGGCTCTAGGGTCGGCGAGTCCGCTGGCAGGAGTGGACGACGACGGCGACCGGCCGGATGATGTTCTGGAACAGTTCCGGCTGAGAGGAGGACGATGGCTGAGCGCAAGAAGGCGAGCCTCTGGCTCCTGATTCCCATCTGGACGCTGACGACGCTGTTGGTTCTGTGGTCGGCGGTCTTCGTCTACGCGGCGACGTGGGACCTGTGGGCGAAGCCGTCGCACTCGCCTAGTCCTGTCCAGGCCAAGCAGGTCGAACCGAGGGAGCATCGGTGACGGAACCCTGGCGCAAGCGACTGTTCTGGCTGATCGTCACGCTGGTGGTCGCATTCGTACTGCTGAACCTGTACCTGGGTTCGACGCAGTTGATGGACTGAAACATCGCCGTAGTAGCTGTCGGTCGTGATCGAGATGGTCGGGCCGCCTTCGAAGTACGCCAACGGCCGCCTTGCATCTCAGCGCGGTGGACTGTCAGCTTCCCTTTCGGCGCGACTGGTGGAGCCGGCGAGCGTTTCCTAGGACGTTCAGGGCGGGCCCGATGAGAAATGTCGGGAGCGGCACACCTCTGCTTCGCGTTTGGGCCTGGGATTAGGCCCGAGAGCCACCAGAAATGGCTATGCGGATGAGAGGACTTGAACCTCCACGGGGTCTCCCCCACACGGACCTGAACCGTGCGCGTCTACCAATTCCGCCACATCCGCCGGTGCCCGAAAAAGTCTAGCCCGCTCTACCATGTTCGGTTCTGAAGCGGGTCGTTCTTCTAGCTATCGTCGCCCTGGTCTCGGTTCCCGCCCTCGCGGGTGCCCAGTCACAGCCTCCGGACGCTGCCCGCGGACCGCTCGTCGAGGTCATCCTCACGCTCGATGCGCCACCGCTCGCCCGTGGCGGTCACGTGCGGACGCTGAGCGCGGTCCAGGGGAACGTCGAAGAGGGTCTCGAGCGCACCGTGTCAAACCTGACGGTGCAGCGGCGCTACTCGACGGTCCTCGACGGGCTCGCCGTCAAGCTCCCGCAGAGCGAGATCGACCGCCTCCAGAGCGTGGACGGCGTGACGAAGGTCTATCCCAACGTCAGCTACCACACAATGCGCACGACGACGCCCAGCTTCATCGGCGCCCCTTCCCTCTGGGGCCCGCGGCTCTCGAGCGCCGGCCAGGGCGTGAAGATCGCGATCATCGACGACGGCGTCGACCGGGTCCATCCGTACTTCAGCGCCCGCGGCTACAAGATGCCCCGCGGCTTCCCAAAGGGGAACGAGCGCTTCACGGACGCCAAGGTGATCGTCGCCCGCGCCTTCGCGCCGCGGTCGCCCAAGTGGAAGTACGCGAGCCGTCCCTTCGACCCGCTGAACTCCGAGCACGCCACCCATGTGGCCGGGATCGCGGCCGGCAACTACCGCACCAAGGCCCAGAGCTCTCGGGTCTCGGGCGTTGCGCCGCGGGCCTATATCGGCAACTACAAGGTGTTGACGATCCCCGACGACGGCTTCGGCCTCAACGGGAACTCGGCCGAGATCGTGGCCGGGATCGAGGCCGCGGTCCGGGACGGGATGGACGTGATCAACCTCTCCCTCGGCGAGGCGGAGATCGATCCGAGCCGCGACATCGTCGCCCGGGCGCTGGACGGCGCCGCCGCGGCCGGAGTCGTGCCGGTGGTCGCAGCGGGGAATGACTACGAGGACCTCGGCGGGGGGTCGGTGACGTCGCCGGGAAGCTCCGCGAGCGCCATCACTGCCGCCGCGGAGAGCCAGAGCGGGCCGTTCATCTCGGCTTTCTCCTCCGGCGGGCCGACACCGTTGTCGCTGCGCATGAAGCCGGACGTGACCGCACCCGGCGAAGACGTGCTCTCGTCCGTTCCTCGCCGGGACGGCACGTGGGCGAGGTTCAGCGGGACGAGCATGGCGGCGCCGCACGTCGCCGGAGCCGCGGCCCTGCTGCACCAGCGCCATCATGGCTGGACCGTGGAGCAGATCAAGTCCGCGCTCGTGTTGACCGGGAAGCCGGTGCTCGGGCCCGGCGGCGGCGAGGCGGACACAATCCGCGAAGGAGGCGGCACGATCGACCTCGTGCGGGCGGACCGGCCGCTCCTGTTCGCTTCCCCAACGAGCCTCGCCTTCGGATTCGTCGGCCCAGGCGGTGCCACTGCCCGGCAGGTCACGCTCTCGGATGCGGGCGGCGGCGGCGGTGAGTGGACGGTGAGCACGACGCTCCAGCAACCGGCGGCGGGCGCGTCCGTGATGGTTCCAACCGTCGCGACGGTCCCCGGCCCGCTCGCGATCACGGCGACCGCTGCTCCCGGAGCAGCCGAGGCCACTCACACCGGGTTCATCGTGCTCCAGCGCGGCTCCGACCGCAGACGGATTCCGTTCTGGTTCCGCGTGGCCGCGCCTAAGCTCGGCCAGGCGCAGACGACCCCCCTCACGCGCACCGGCACGTTCCGCGGTGACACGCGAGGGCATCCGGCGCTCGTCAACTCGTACCGCTATCCGGACGACGCGCGGGCCATGGGTGTGGAGCGCACTCTGCTCGGTCCGGAGCAGGTATTCCGGGTCTCCGTCACCCGGCCGGTCGCGAACTTCGGCGTCGCGATCACCGGCGGTGATCGGAGCATCGAGCCGCGCGTCACGCGCGCGGGCGACGAGAACCAGCTGCTCGGCGAGATCGGGCTCCCCTTCAACGCGAACCCGTACCTGCCCGACTACGGGACTCCGGTGCCGGTCGCGGGAGCAGTCCTCCCGGCCCCGGGCGACTATGACGTCGTCTTCGACAGCGGGTCGGGCGCAGGAGCTGGCCCGTTCAAGTTCCGCTACTGGATCGGCGACACGACGCCGCCCCGACTGAAGCTGATCTCGACCCGCGGCCGGCAGCTGCGGGTGCGCGCAGTCGACAACGGCGCCGGAATCGACCCGCAGTTCGTAAGGCTCTCCGTCGACGGCTACCCGTACCCGGTGCGCTACGACGCACGCCGGGGCGAG
>JBKPQP010000251.1:0-4682 GCA_046734155.1 Actinomycetota bacterium
TCCAGCGGTCGTCCTCGGTTCGGCGATGGTCCGCGAAGAAGCCGAGGACCGCGACCACCTCTCCCTCGGCGAGCACCGGCATCGCCACGCCGGCCGCAAAGCCGATCCGACGGGCGGTGTCGATCCGCGGGCCTTCTCGCCGCGTGGTGACGACATCGACCCAGGCGGGTCGTCGCGTTTGCCAGACGAGTCCCGGCAACCCTTCGCCGGGCGCCATCGTCTGCGGTGCGCTGGCCTCGACGAAGAACGTTTCCAGCTCGGGGGCCGCGGCCCACCATCCTGGTGCAAGCTTGAGTCGGGCGCAGTCGTCGTCCGGAATCCACATCTCGCCCGCGACCCAGCCGGATTCCTGGCAGACCTCTCGAATCACGTTGGCGACCGCCTCCTCGAGCGTCTCGGCGGCGCTGATCAACGCGGTTGTCGTCTGCAGGAGGCGGAGCTCGTCTTCTGCCTGTCTCAGCTCCGTCATGTCGCGGATGGCGACGACGGCTCCGACACCCGATTCCATCGGGAAAGGTGCCGAAGAGTAGGCGACTGGGATAATCGAGCCGTCCCGCCGGAAGAACCAGTCGTCGTCGACGCGGACGCTCTCCCCCGTCAGCCGTGGCTTCAGGAGCGGGCAGTCCTCGACCGGGTAGGGCGAGCCGTCCGGGCGTTGGTAGTGCGTTGTGGCATGGCTGTTTCGACCCAGCAGCTCTGACTCGTCTTCGTAACCGAAGAGCGCCACCGCAGCGGGGTTCACGAACGTGAAGTCGCCGTCCTGGTCGACGATGTATAGGCCGTCCGCCGTCTGCTCGACGATCCGCAGGGAAGCCCCGCTTTCGACGGCCGGCCCGCGCGATGACCTCGGGCTGCTCGTCAGGCCTGTGATTATTGCTCCGGCCTGACGCCCGGTCTAGCGTTCCTCCTGTGAATACGCGCGTCTTGCTCGTCGACGACCACGCGGTCGTCCGCGCCGGCATCCGACTCGTTCTCGACGGCGCGCCCGGAATAACTGTCGTCGGCGAGGCCGGAACCGAGGAGCGCGCGATGGTCATGGCGCGCGCCCACCAGCCCGACGTGATCGTCCTCGACGTGCTCTTGCCGGGAAAAGGAGGGATAGACCTCATTCCTCAGCTGCTCGAGATTTCGCCGAAGAGCCGCGTGCTGATGCTGTCGTCGAGCGCTGAACCCGGAACGGTCGAGCGGGCGCTCGAGGCCGGCGCCACCGGCTACTCGATCAAACGCGCCACGGATACGGACCTGATCGCAGCTGTGCAAGCGGTCGCGGCCGAGTCGAATTACGTTCATCCGGAACTTGGAGCGGCGCTGGCGACCGGTCGCAAGGCAGCTACCGGCCCGCTGTCGCCGCGCGAGCTCGACGTTCTCCGGCTCGTCGCCCTCGGCCACACGAACCAGGAGATCGCAAAGGAGCTCTTCATCTCGACCCGCACGACCGAGATGCATCGCGCGAGCATCATGCGCAAGCTCCACTTCGATACCCGGGCGCAGCTCGTGAACTACGCCCTCGCGAACGGCCTTATCGGCCCGGCGTAGCACGCTCGGTTTTTCCGCAACGGACCCGAGGTTCGCCTCGTAGTCGTCGCCGACGCGTGAGTGCACGATCGGAGCACGACGAAGGAGGATCCGATGAACGCGATAGCTCACGATCCGGTGCATAGCTCGGTTGACAGAGTCGTCAATCTCTGGCCGGAAGATCCTGCCGAAGACGCGCTCGAGATGGGGCTGTGGCAGTGGGCAGCAATGTTCTCTGCTACCGGCGTCGCGCTGGTGACCCTCGTCCTAGCGATCGTCCTCCACACGGCTTACCACGGTGTGATCTTGCTCTGGATCTGGCTCGGCTTGCCCTTGCTGTTCGTGGCGAAGGCGGCTGCGCACATCGGCCGCGTCGGCATCGACCGAATCCGTGCCTGGTCAGACCTGGGACCTCCCCAGAGGGGTGAGGCATCTCGGCAGGAGGTGCGGCTTACGTTCGACGAGCTCGCCTTGATCTACAAGTCGCTCGAAGCGGTCAAGACCCTCGGGGCGCTGCCCCCACAGGACGAATTGCTCGAGGACACGATCCAGGTCGTCGACCAGAGCTTGAACACGTTCGCCCGCTGAGGCGCGGTGAAGGGGACCGAAGGCGGGATGTTCCCTCAGAGTTCCCTCACCCCCGGCCCACGGACCCCTCTGACTCAAAAGTTCCTGCAGTGAGGGTGTACGTGACCCCCTCCATACCGCTCTCCGAGATCCCGCCTAACTAGACAACAGAAGATGCCGATTTGCAGGAACTTCAAGCCCTCTTCCGGAATCGAACCGGAGACCCCCTCACTTACCATGCCGTCAGTCCGATCTCGACCGTAGCCGAGCGTTCCACCGCAACGCTCGATGAACATTTCGTCTGACGTTCGTGAACGCTCTCCGATCGCTCACTTGAGGCGGCGCGCCGCCAGCAGCTGGTCGCCGGTGAGCCGATAGGTAAACCCGCACCGGCTCTGGGGACCGGCTACCGCGTCGCTTGCCCACGTCAGGTGTAGCACGTTGACCTTCCTCCATAAGTGGGCAACGCTCGGGTCTCTTTCGCGGACCTCCGAAACGTGCAGCTAGGCCCTTTGCGGGGACCCTTGTCATTGAAGACGTACGCCGCCCTGAGTCGTTCTCAAGGACGCGTCCCCTTCCTTCTTGAGGTCCGCCAGAGATCGGTTCAGAGACGGAGGTGCGGCCCCCGGCACCCGTAGCCATCGCCCGCAGTTCTCTCTCGCAGCAAACTCGAGGTACCTGCCCGTGAGAGGCTCAGCGTGCGGGGGTAAGGGGGCTGCCCGCGGGTGTGTCGTCCCCGCGGCTGGTCTGACGAGCTCGTCCGTCAGCCGCCTCTTACCGATGCCGGGTTCGCCGGCGACAAGGAATAGCCGCCCTAGGCCCTCGAGCGCATCGTCGACCCCCTGCCAGCAGATCGCTGAGCTCGCGCTCCCGTCCCACGAACACGCCGTCGGCGCGGCGCTCCCCGAGGGACACCTTCGCAGGCACTTCTTTCATGCCCTTCATTGTCTCGCCTTGCGACCGCCGACCAGGTCGAACATCGCCGGGATTAGGTCGGCAGACGCGTGAACTCCCAGATGCGACCCACCGGCTCGAAGCCTAATTCGCGATAGAGGCGCTGAGGCCGGTCGCTTGCGTCCGCGAGCAGAAAGACAAGCTCATTGCCGGCCGTACGCGCCTCTGAGCTCGCGCGGGAGACGACGGCGCTGGCGAAGCCCTTGCCTCGGTGCCGCTCAACGGTCATGACGCTCTCGATCTGAGCGATCCGCTCGTGACAGAAGAGCTCGCACGCGCTCGCAACGAGCCCATCGACGAGTACAGCGAAGTACCGCACGTCCGCAGCTCGCTGGCGTCGGAGCTGCGCCGCGACAAGCTGCCGGACGACCTCCTCGTCAGCCAAGGAGCCTGCCGCATTCCCTCGACCCAGAAGGTCTCCAGCTCGTCGGCGCTCACCTCGAGGACGCCCGCGGTATCCACCGACCGACCTGCGCATGTTTGCGGCATCACCAACAGTGACTTGCACTGCCACCCGAGCGCAGCGAAGTCCGCTGCCAGCCGCTCGCCTTCGAGACCAGCAACGATCAACTTGCGATGAGCAAGACTCTCGCCGCCCTGTAGCCGATCGGTCTCAGCGGCGAGCTCCTCGGCACTCGCGACAGATGTGGATGCCAGCCACAGAAGGTTGAGATCCCCTGCCCTTGGAAGCTCGTCGTCGAAGAGCGCCAAGCCGTGTCCGGAGCGCACCACTCTCGTGGCACGCCGTTCGGCGAATGCGCTGAGGAACGCAACACAGCGATCGAGCGCATCGCCCCCTGCTACCACTGCGCGCGAGCGATCATTACCGGCCTCTGGCTGACCCTCCACATGCCAACACTCCAGGAACGATTCACTCCGTCAACGCCCGAAAGCGTTCTTGGGCGGGCATCGCTACTCAGCGCAGAGAAAGGATGGGAGTAGCCTAGATCCCGCACGAGGTCCCCGGTAGCCCCCGGCGGTGCCCGCCTATCGCCGGCGGGTTCTCGCTTAGCCGCGGCGCCGCAGCAGCTTTCCGCGCAACGAGAGTGGCTGTCGTTACGTTTCAGCCTGCGTCACGCCCGGGGTGGTTGTCGTCTCATCCTCCGCCAGCGAGACTCCGCGTTGGGCGCGCACGAATGGGTCGGCGTGGCGGGCCGAGAGTTCGGGCGGCCAGTCGCGCGGATAGTCACCCAGGCTCTGCTGCTCGCCGCGGGGGACGCAGAGGTCGACGGAGATGCGCCCCGCCTCGACGCGGATGAGGTTGTAGGCGGGGTTGGGGAAGCCGCGCGTGCGCAGCGTCGAGACAGTGCCGGAGTGGACGAGCAGCATGCCCGCGATCGGCCAGACGTAAGGGACGTGGCGGTGGCCGGAGAGGACGAGGTCGACCTCGCACTGGCGGAGTAGCGAGAGGACATCGCCCGCGTCAAGCACCTGGTTTCGCTCGCGGCCGGTCCCCGGGACTGGCACCAGGTGGTGGTGGCAGACGAAGACGCGCAGGTCGGCCACACCGGCGAAGCCCTCCTCGATCCAGCCGTAGTGCTCGCGTCCGATCTCGCCTTCGTCGAGGTCGGGCTTGGAGGAGTCGACCGCGACGAGTGCGATTTTGAGCCGGTCGAGCTCGAGGCGGAGGCGCGAGTCGCGGGCGC
>JBKPQP010000252.1:0-6659 GCA_046734155.1 Actinomycetota bacterium
TGTCGTCATCGGCGACTAGCTCAACTCGAGCGCGACGGTTACGGCCCTGCGAGAGATGGCCGAAAAGAGCCACCTAGCGGGAGCTGAGCTCGAGGCGTAGCCTGAGCGCGGGCCGGGTCGAGGGGAAGCGCCCGGGCGTTCTACGCCCCGCCCGGCCCGTCCCACGTCGCCTGCACGGGAGCGTTAGCGGCGGGCGAGCCGGCGAGCGCGTTCGGTGTCGGGCGGGGCGTAATTGAGCTGGTAGTGATGGTAGAGAGTTGACTCGTCCTCTTTGGAGAGCGCGTCGCCGTGCAGCTCGATGTTGGGGGCGCTCTTGACCTGCTCTCCGGACACGGTCACCTGGCGGTTGTCGGGGCCGATTGTGAGTCCGGCCAGCGGGACGAACGTCAAGTGGCGGCCGATCAGGCCCTCCTTGACCGTGCCGAACATCGGCTCGTCGGTTTCGACGTCGACGTAGACGTCCTCGAGTTTGCCGATCTTCTCCCCGTCCCGGTCGACCAGAACCTTGCCGTGCCATTCCGCGATGTTCTGGTGCTTCGCCACTGCGTCGCCTCCTCATCACCCGGCGCCGCCCTCTTGGTTACCGGCGAGCTTATCTCGGCGCGCGGGGAAGTAGTGGGAGGGCCTTCTGGACGCTCGGCTCGCCGGCCGGCCCTCCTTACACGGCGCTCAGGACGGCCGAACACCGCCATGTCCGGGCCGCGCTGGGCGCCTCGGTTACCAGACGCCAAGGTGGGTGTGCTCGTGCGCGCAGCTCTTGGACAAGCAGGCGAGTCGAGGATTTGAGCTGCTCGACGATCGATCCGGGCCAGCCGTGGCAGACGACGATCGGCAGCGCGTCTTCGTGCTTCGACCGCACGTGGATGAAATGGATGTCGAGCCCGTCGATCTCGGTGATGAAGTTCGGCACGGCGTTCAGCCGTGCCTCGCACTTGCGCCAGTCGTCCTCCGTCAGCCAATAGCGCGCGAGGTCTTGCATGAGCGCCAGCGGCACGCCCTGCGAATCATCCTCGACCGTCTCTTTGTCGGGCCAGCGCGTGGCCGCGATGCGCGCACGCAACTCCTGAGGTCCGCCTCGGGGATGTCGACCGTGAACGGGCGGATCGTGCTGTCTTCGGCGCCTGCGTCGAGCTCCGCGGGAAGCGGGGCGGGACGCGGGGCGGCCGTTGTCTTCTCAGCCATTGCGTCTCCTCTCATCCGTGCAGGGGGACAAACCGCTCGAGCGGTTCGGGGAAGAGAAGGACATAGGCGCTCCTGACGCTTGCGTTTCCGCGCGACCATCGAGGCCACGCGCCACGCCGGCCAAGTGTCGGAGCCGGAAGAGATTGTCCGCCTGGGGTGAGGACGGGACAAGCTCAACGCTAGCACCCGCCTGCCGGGGGGCGCTGCCGGAATGACGGATCGGGCGTATGCATCGCCGATGAATTTTCCGCTAGGAGCGGGGAGAACGAAAGGGGACGTCGGCGTCCGCAGTGGTCGACGGTCACCGCCTACTGCCGAAGCAGCCGTACTCGCCCGCTCCGATGGACGGAGCGGGCGAGTAAGGCGATTGGCGCGCGTTTCGGTGTCGGCGCCTAGGTGCAGCCGGATCTGAGGCGCCACCATCTCGCGTTTGACCGTGTTTCGCACCCGCGCGACCGGTACGTTTCGCCCCCCGGCGTAGACTCGCGATTGGCGGCCGAAGCGCCAGATTTGCGCGACCGGAGGTATCTCGTTGCCTGTTGCTACGCCGGAGCATTACGTCGAGATGCTGGATGCGGCGAAGGAGGACGGCTATGCCTACCCGGCCGTCAACGTCAGTTCGTCGACGACGCTCACCGCTGCGCTCGCCGGTTTCGCGGACGCAGCCTCGGACGGGATCGTTCAGCTGACACCGAGCGGTGCCGAGTTCGCGTCCGGGAAGGCGAAGGATGCTGTGGCAGGCGCAAGGGCGCTGGCCGCCTTCGCGTGCGAGGTCGCGGACGACTATCCAGTCTTGGTCGCGCTGCACACGGACCACTGTCCGCCGGCGAAGGTCGATGCCTTTCTACGGCCGCTGCTCGAAGAGTCGGCGGCGCGGGTGCGCCGAGACGAGCGGCCCCTCTACCAGTCGCACATGTTCGACGGCTCCTCTCTTCCTCTCGCCGAAAACCTCGAGATGGCCGCGGAGATCCTGCAGAAGAGTCGAGAGGCGAAGGTGATCCTCGAGATCGAAATCGGCGTCGTCGGTGGCGAAGAGGACGGACTTGATGCACGCGGTGTCGCAGACGAGCGCCTCTACAGCACCCCGGCAGATGCCGTTGCCGTTGTCGAGCGCCTCGGAGCCGGTGAGCGCGGCCGCTACCTCCTCGCCGCCACGTTCGGAAACGTCCACGGTGTCTACGCGCCCGTGAACGCCAAGCTCCGCCCGGAGATCCTGCGCGCGCTTCGAGATGCCGTCGGCGAGCGGTTCGGTGCCGATGCCGAGCTCGACTTCGTCTTCCACGGCGGAAGCGGCTCGACGCCCGAGCAGATCGATGAGGCGATCGCGTCCGGCGTCGTCAAGTTCAACCTCGACACCGACCTGCAGTACGCCTATACGCGAGCGGTGGCCGATCACATGTTCCGAAACTACGACGGCGTCTTGCAGACGGACGGCAGCCTCGGTGACAAAACGGCGTATGACCCGCGCGCCTGGGGTCGTGCAGCTGAAGCATCGATGGCGGCGCGAGTCGCCGATGCCTGCGCGATGCTGAGATCCAGCGGACGCACCTTGGCTGGCCGGGTCACGCCTCGCTGACGGCAAGAGAGGCCCGCGCCAGGTGGCGCGGGCCTCGTTCGGAGAGGGTGGAACCCGCTACTTCGCGTGCGGGATCGGGATCCCGTGCGGCTGCGCCTCACGCCGTTCGCCCGAGATCAGCCGCCCGAGCCAGCGGGGCAGGTACCAGTTGTGCTCGCCGAGCAGCGTCATCACGGCCGGAAGGAGCAGGCCGCGGACGACTGTCGCGTCGAGAAGGATCGCGACGGCGAGCCCGACCCCGAGTTGCTTCATCGACGTCACCGACAGGGTGGCGAACGTCGAGAAGACGGCGACCATCACGATCGCCGCGCTCGTGATCACTCCGGCGGAGTGGGTGATCCCGCTTCGGATCGCCTCACGGGTGTTCAGACCTTGGTCGTGGCCCTCGCGAATCCGGCTGAGGATGAACACGTGGTAGTCCATCGAGAGGCCGAAGAGGATCACGAACAGGAACAGCGGCAGCCAGGCCGTGATCGGGCCGTGGTGCACGCCGGGGAAGTGGACGAGGCCCCAGCCGCCCTGGAACACCGACACCAGCACGCCGTAGGCCGCGCCGACCGAGAGCAGGTTGAGGGCGATCGCCGTTGCCGGGATCACCAGCGAACGGAAGTTCCAGAGCAGCAGCAGGAACGCCAGCCCGAGCACGAACGCGAATACGTACGGCGCTCGCGAGTTGAGTTGGTGGTTGAAGTCGACCGACCTCGCGGTGGGCCCGGTCACGTATGCGGTTGCGATTGCGCCAACCGTCTTCGGCACGAGCGAGCCGCGTAGCGTCCGAAGCGCATGCTCGGATGCCGCGTTCGTCCCGTCACCGACGAGCGGGATCGAGACGCGCGCGAGCGTGTGCTGCCCGTTGACGTCCACGGTGATCGGCTGGTGCATCTGGCCGGACGCGAGCGCCTCGCGCCTCAGGTTCGCGATCGCGGCCGCAACCGGAGCCGAGTCGACGTTCCGTGCCGAGATCACGACCTGCGCCGGCACCGGATTGGCTCCGTAGGCCTGCTGGATCCGGTCGTAGGTCTTGATCACAGCCAGGTTGCGGGGCAGGTCGGACACACCCGGCGAGGCGGTCTTTAGGTGGAACGCCGGTACGGCGAGCAGGACGAGGAATCCCGCCGCTAGGACGACCGTTGCGAGTGGCCGGGCGAGCGCCGGTCGCACGATCGCGGACCAGACCCGACTCTCGCCGCCGAAGCGCCGCCGCTCGAGACCGCGCCCGAGCCACGGGATCCGGCCTCGGTCGATGCGGTCGCCGAGCTTCGTCATCAAGGCCGGCAGCACCGTCAGCGAGCCGAACATCGCCACGCCGACCACGATCGCCGTCCCCTCGGCCATGCCCATGAACGTGCCGAGGCCCGTAATGAACATCGCTGCCATCGCGACCACCACGGTCATTCCCGAGGTGAGGACCGCCTTGCCCGAGGTTGCTGCGGCCGTGGCGACTGCGTCCAAATTCGACACTCCTCCGGCTCGCTCCTCGCGGGCCCGGCGGAAGTAGAAGAGGGAGTAGTCGACGCCGACGGCCAGCCCGATCAAGAGGATGAGCGAGTGGGCGCTCGAGTCGATCGGGAGCGCGTGGCTCGTCAGCGCCACGATCCCCGTCGCGATCAAGATCGCGCTCAGTGCGAGCACGACCGGGAGCAGCGCCGCGACGAAGGCCGCGAACGCAAGCCAGAGGATCACGAACGTCAGCGGGATCGAGATGCCCTCGGCCCGCTTGAAGTCCCTGCCGACGGTGTCGTTCAGGGCCTTGCCGGCCGAGGCTTGCCCGAACTCCTCGATCCGCAACTGCGGATTTGTCTCGGCAAGACGCTTCACCGCGGCGACGACGGGTTGAACCCGCTTGTCAGCGGTGTCGGCCTTGCCCTTCATCGAGAAGAGGACAAGCGCGGAGCGGCCGTCGCGGCTGAGCTGGCCGCCGTTCCCCGGGGAGAATGGATTGCGGACGTTCTCGACCAGATGTGTCGCACTCACGGCTGCGACGACCTCGCGAGCGATCCGTCGCCCAGCCGAGCTGCTGATTGTGCCGTCGCCCCGGAGCTGAAGCAGCACCTCCTCGGCGGCCGGCTGTCTGAAGCCCCCGTGCTCGAGCAAGCGCTCTGCCTTGGCGGACTCGCCGGCCGATTCGCCGGAAGGTGAAAGCGTCTTCGCGCCGACGCTAGCCGCCGCGAGGGCGACGAGCAGTAGCGCGATCCAGGCGAAGATCGCCTTGGCGCGGTGCTCGGAGCTCCAGCGTCCAAGCCGCGTTGCGATCCCACCGCTAGGGGGCTGATGCGTCCAGTTCATCGGAATCTCCTTTCGTGTGCGGGACGATCCGATCGTGCGTCTAGACGCCTCTCGCGGCTACGAGGCGAAACGCGGCTCCGTTTCGGAAAAACCGAGGGGTCGTGGTCAGGCGACCACGGGAACCGTGAAGAAGAATGTTGTGCCGCGCTTGGGCTCGGATTCGAGCCAGAGTTCGCCGCCGTGGGCCTCGACGATCCTCCGCGCGAGCGCTAGGCCGATCCCGACCCCGTCGACGTCCCCGGCCGAGCCTCCACGTCGGAAGAGCTCGAAGACGCGCTGATGGTCGACCGGGTCGATGCCGCGACCGTTGTCACGGACGTAGAGCGCACCGCCAGCCGAGCCGACCTCGACCTGGAGTGGCTCGTCCGAGCGATAGCGGATGGCGTTTGCGATCAGGTTCTGGAAGACCGAGCGCAACTGCGCCGGATCGGCTTCGACACGCGGCAAGGGCTCCCGGACGACGTCGGCTGCTGCCGCGTCGAGCTCCACGGACAGGTCGGCGAGAGCCTGGTCGACGATCTCGTCCGCGGCAATCGTCTGGCTCTGGGTCTTGCCGACAGAGGCGTAGCGAAGCAGGCCTTCGATCGAGTCCTGGAGGCGATGCGCCGAGCCGAGCGCTGTTTCCAGCAGAGCGTTGTCATGCGCCTTGCCCTCGACTGCCTGCGCCAGCATGCGGACGATCACATGCAGGGGCTGCTGCAGTTCGTGCGCCGTCAGCTCGGCGAAAAGCCGCAGATCGGCATTCGAGCGCGCGAGCTCGATCGCCTGCCGCGAGAGCTCGTCCTCTGCGCGCTTCCGCAGCAGGACCGGACCGAGTTGAGCGGCGATCGCCGCCAGCACATCTGTCCAGCGGTCGTCCTCGGTTCGGCGATGGTCCGCGAAGAAGCCGAGGACCGCGACCACCTCTCCCTCGGCGAGCACCGGCATCGCGACGCCGGCCGCAAGGCCGATCCGGCGGGCGGTGTCGATCCGCGGGCCTTCTCGCCGGGTCGTGACGACATCGACCCACGCGGCTCGCTGCGTTTGCCAGACGAGTCCCGGCAACCCTTCGCCGGGCCCCATCGTCTGCGGTGCGCTCGCCTCGACGAAGAACGCTTCCAGCTCGGGCGCGGCCGCCCACCATCCTGGCGCGAGCTTGAGTCGGGCGCAGTCGTCGTCCGGAATCCACATCTCCCCCGCGACCCACCCCGATTCCTCGCAGACCTCTCGAATCACGTTTGCGACCGCCTCCTCGAGCGTCTCGGCGGCGCTGATCAACGCGGTTGTCGTCTGCAGGAGCCGGAGCTCGTCATCTGCCTGTCTCAGCTCCGTCATGTCGCGGATCGCGACGACGGCGCCGACGCCCGATTCCATCGGGAAAGGCGCCGACGAGTAGGCGACCGGGATCATCGAGCCGTCCCGCCGGAAGAACCAGTCGTCGTCGACGCGGACGCTCTCCCCCGTTAGCCGTGGCTTCAGAAGCGGGCAGTCCTCCACCGGATAGGGAGAGCCGTCCGGACGCTGGTAGTGCGTTGTGGCGTGGCTGTTTCGACCCAGCAGCTCCGACTCGTCTTCGTAGCCGAAGAGCGCCACCGCAGCGGGGTTCACGAACGTGAAGTCGCCGTCCTGGTCGACG
>JBKPQP010000253.1:0-5876 GCA_046734155.1 Actinomycetota bacterium
AGCGCCTCGACCTCAACCGCCCCGCCGGCCGGCGAATACTTGACCGCGTTGTCGAGCAGGTTGGTCAGCACCTGGCGCAACCGGTCTCGATCCCCACGGATGAGGGGCAGCGGCCGCCAGATGTGCGACCGGATCTCGATCTCGACCTGACCGCTCTCGGCCGCGGACGCCGACTCCTGGACTAGCTCGCCGACGTCGACGTCGGTGAACGTGTAGCTGAACTGGCCCGACTCGATCCGCGATGTGTCGAGGACGTCGGCGACGAGGTCGGCGAGGCGGTTGGTCTCGTGGTCGATTAGCGCGAGGAACGAGTCGCGCTGCTCGGGCGTCAGCTCGCGCCAGCGCCGTTGCAGCGTCTTGGCCGACCCGATCACGGCCGCCATCGGGCTGCGCAGCTCGTGGGAGACGAGGGAGACGAAGTCCGCGCGCAGAGCGGAGAGGCGGCGAAGCTCCTCGACCGTCGCCCGCTCCGCCTCGTAAGCGCGGATGTTCTGCACGGTGCTCCCGAGGAACCGGCCGAGCAGTGACACGAACTCGACCTCGTCGGGGGTGAACGAGTGCGGCTGTTCCCGGAGGAGCGAGAGCATCCCCACGCTTCGTGGCCCCACGATCAATGGCGCGGCGAGCCGGCAGCGGAGGCCCAGCTCGACGAAGTCCACCTCCTCGGGGTACCTCACGTCGGCCATGTCCTCGCGGTAGACGACCTGGCCGCGGGTCGTCACGTCGTGGAGGACCGAGCCCGCAACCGGCCTTCGCGTGCCCGGCGGAAAGACGGTCTGGGCGGCCGCTCCGGCCGCGGCGATCACGCGCGCGGCTCCGTCCTCGACGAGGATGATCGCGGTGCGGTCGAACGGGATCACGCCGCGCAGCTCGCGGATGAAGGCGGCGAACGCCTCCTCGATCTCGAGCGACGACCCGAGCGCGCGGGCGCACCGGTTCGTGGCGTCGAGCAGGTCGACGCGACGGCCGAGTTGGTCGCGCAGCCCCTCCGCCTCCTCCGCCCGTTCCCGGGCGACCGAGGTCTCCTCCGCGAGCCTGTTCACGAGCCACCCGACGATCGCGCCGACGGCGAGCTGGAGGCCGAACGGCACCGTCACCGACTGGAGCCGGAAATCCGAGGGCGTGAAGTGGTCGCTCCGCCACCACTCGATCGCGACGAGCATCGGGATCTGCGCGATCGGGAGCAGCAATCCTCCACGCAGGCCGTAGCGAAGCGCTGCCTCGAGGATGGGGAAGAAGAGCAGTGCCCGGATCGTCGGCGCCCCCGATTCGAAGGTGAAGACGAGCGCGTACGACCAGATGACCGCGGTGTCGAAGACAAGCCCCGCGAGGCAGAAGCCGGGCTGGTACCTGCTCGACACGCCGCGCCGGCCGACCCAGAAGAAGGCGATCGCGCCCGCCGCGAGGACGCTCGTCACGACCCATGCCGCGGCCTCGTAGCGTCCCGACATGAAGTTCGTGACGATGCCGACCTCGATCAGCGCCCACGGCACCGTGATCAGCCGGATGATCGAAATCCAACGCTCCAACTCCCAGCGACGCTCGAGCTCCGGGCTCATCGCTGATCCTCGTCGATCCGGGCAAGAGCCCACCCCGCGTGCTCCTTCAGGAGCGAGTCCTCGCTCCGGGCGTACGCGTCGACCGTCGCCCGGAGGCCTCCGTCGCCCGCGTTGCCTGCGGCGACGAGTGCATTGCGGCGCAGGTAGCGCGGGTCCTTGCGCGGGAAATACAGGCGCTCGTATCGCTCGCGCAGCTCCTCGTCGTCCGCCTCGAGCCACTCGACGAGCGAGACGTGCGGCTCGACTTCGACCGGCAGAGCCTCGTCCTCGCGGCGCTTCTCGATCCCGCGGTTCCACGGGCAGACGTCCTGGCAGATGTCGCAGCCGTAGACCTGGGCGCCCAACTCGCCGCGATACTCCTCCGGGATGGACCCCGGAGCCTGCGTCCAGTAGGAGAGGCAACGCGTCGAGTCGAGCGTCCCCGGCTCGTCGAGGGCTCCGGTTGGACAGGCCTCGATGCAGAGCGTGCAGGAGCCGCAGTCCAGCTCGAGCGGCGCCGAGTGTTCGATCTCGGCCTCCGTCACGAGAGTGCCGAGCACGACCCACGAGCCGTGGCGCCGCGTGATCAGCATCGTGTTCTTGCCGTAGAAGCCGACACCGGCGCGCACCGCGCCTTCGCGGTCGACGTGGTCGTTCTCGTCGACGAGCACGCGATACTCGCCTCCGAGTCTCCGCCCGAGCGCGTCGAGCTTCTCGCGCAGCTCCGCGTAGGCGTCGAACCACGTGTACCGCGGTAGCCGGCCCTGGCCGACCTCTCGCTCAGGCTCGGGGGCGAAGTAGCAGAGCGCGGCCGAGACGACTGTGCGCGCGTTCAGGAGCAGCGTCTCCGGGTGGCACGAGACCTCGGGCCGGGCCATCGTGAAGCGCATGTCGGCGAAGAGCCCCCGTTCCTTGCGCTCGGCGATGTGCCGCTCGGTGCGCTCATACCCTTCGGCTACGGCCGCACCGACGACGTCGATGCCCAGCTCTGCGGCGATCCCCTCCAGCTCCCGCGTTGTCACAGGTGACATTGTGCGCGTAAAGCGACCACCTTTCCGACTTAGTGACAGTCTGTTACATGGAAAGATCGACGCCGTGAAGGCGATCCGGATCCATCAGGACGGCGGGCCCGAGGTGCTCCGGTACGAGGACGCGCCCGATCCCGTGCCCGGGCCGGACGACGTCCTGATCAGGCTGCGCGCAACTTCGCTGAACCACATCGACCTCTGGGTGCGACGCGGCCTGCCCTCCGCGCCCAAGCCCCGGATCCTCGGTTCCGACGGCGCGGGGATCGTCGAAAGCGGGCCCGGCTTCGCTCCCGGAGACCGTGTCGTGATGAACCCGGGCATCGACCACGGCGATCACGTCGCCGTCTACGGGGAGCACATGGACGGTACGGACGCCGAGCTCGTCGCCGTGCCCCGCGGGAACGTGTATCCGATCCCAGAGGGGATGAGCTTCGAGGAAGCCGCGGCGTTCCCGATGGCCTTCGTGACCGCGTACCGCATGCTCGTGACCCGGGCGGGGCTCGAGGAGGGCGAGACGGTCCTCATCTGGGGGATCGGCGGTGGTGTCGCGACAGCCGCGAACACGATTGCCCGCGCGCTCGGGGCGCGGACGATCGTCACGTCCTCGAGCGCGGACAAGCTCGCACGGGTCGACGCCGATGCGAAGGTCGACCATGGAAACGACGACGTCGTCCAGGCGGTCAAGGAGGCGACCGGCGGGCACGGCGCCGATGTGGTCGTCGAGACGGTGGGCGAGGCGACGTGGCAGCGCAGCCTCCAGGCGGCGCGCCACGGGGGACGCATCACCGTCTGCGGCGCGACGACGGGGCCGAACCCGCCCGCTGCGCTCCATCGGATCTGGTGGAAGCAGCTGTCGATCCACGGCTCGACGATGGGGACGAAGGAGGACTTCGACGGCGTCTATGAACTTGTCGTGAGCGGCCGGGCGAGGCCGCTGATCGACGAGGTCTTCCCGCTGAGCGAGGCGCGATCCGCACACGAGCGCATGGAAGCCGGCGACCAGCTCGGCAAGATCGTGCTGACTATCCCTGGCTAGCCCTGTAAGCGGCGGCCTCGTCGACGAGCGCGGCGAACAGCGTGAAATCCTCCCCCTCCTCGGGGTGCCAGAGCACGCCGAGCGCGAAGCGATGCGACGGGTCCTCGACCGCCTCGGTCGTCCCGTCCTCTGCCCAGGCACTGGCACGAAGCCCGTCTCCGATCCGGCCGAAACCCTGGTGGTGCGACGACTTCACGGGCGCGCGGTCGCCGAGGATCGACCCGAGCCGCGACTCGGTCTCGACGGTCACCTCGTGGTCGGCCATCGCGCCGTGCTCATGTCGATGGCCGTCGTGGCCGACGATCTCAGGTAGATGCTGCACGAGATCTCCTCCGCGGGAGACGTTCAGCACCTGACTCCCGCGGCACACGGCGAGCACGGGCATGTCCCGCGCGAGCGCGGCCTGCAGGAGCGCGAGCTCGGCGCTATCGCGCTCGCGGCTGACCTCGTTCGTCTCCGGGTGCGCGTCGGCGCCGTACGTCTCGGGATCGAGGTCGCCGCCCCCCGAGAAGATGATCGCGTCGAGCACGTCGAGCGTCTCCTCGAGCCCGTCCTCGACCGGCGGAACGAGCAGCGGCCGCCCACCGGCCTGGTGGACTGCATGGACGTATGCGAGCGGGACGAAGGCCGCCGACTCGGTCCAGGCCCCCCACGTCGCCTCCTCTGCGTACGTCGTGATGCCGATCACCGGCCGCATTCTGCGACGATACCCGCTAACCAAGCCGTTCCGAAACCCGTCCCAAAAAGCGAGCTATCTTGAGTATGCAGGGTAAAAGGATGGCCCTCTGATGCGGCGCCGAAGTAGACCGTCTGCCAGCGGCCTGGCTGGCCCAGGTATGGAACGCCGCAAGACCATCTTGATCTGTGACGACGAGCCCGCGCTCCGAGAGCTCATCCGGGCGTCGATGGACGACGGGTTCGAGTTCGCGGAGGCGAGCGACGGCATCGTCGCCATGGAGCTGGCGCGGGAGGTGGCTCCCGACCTCGTCATTCTCGATCTCATGCTCCCTCGGCTGAGCGGGCTCGAGGTGCTCGCCCGGCTGAGCGAGGACGACGGATTGAAGGACGTTCCGGTGCTCGTGATCACGGCCTGGAACGAGACGCGCGCGGACGTGATGGCAGCCGGGGCCGACGACTTCGTGACGAAGCCGTTCGACCCGGAGGACCTGAGGTCGGCCGTGAACAAGCTGGTGGCCGCGTGAGCGGATCGAATGCGCGAACTGTCTCGCTGCGCGACCGCATGCTCATCGCGAGCGTCGCTCTCGCCGCGATCGTCGTCGGCGTGTTCGTCGCGACGATCCTCGCCGTCTCCGCCGCGCGAACGGCGACGAAACAGGAGGCGCGATCGAAGAACCTCTCGGTGCAGGCGCTCAGGCTCGAAAAGCTCGTCCTCGACGTCGAGAACGGTGTGCGCGGCTATGCCTTCACGCGGGACCGGCGATTCCTGAAGCCGTACAACGACGCTCGTCGCGCGCTGCCCGGCGAACAACAGAACTTCAAGACCCTAGCCGCAGATCAGCCGCTACAGGCGCAACGGGCCAGACACATCGACGAGCTGATCGGGATCTACATCGACACCTTCGCGGTCCCCGTCGTGGCGTTCAAGAACACGGCTGCCATTTACCTCGCCTACGCCAACGAGGGCCGTCGCCAGGCGACCGTCATCCACGGGCGCTTCGCGAAGTTCATCAATGCGGAGAACGACCTCTCGCAGGAGCGCGAGCAGGCCGCGGACTCGAAGTCGAGGCACGCGATCGAGCTCGGCGTCGTCGGCCTGACGGGCTCGGCGATCCTGATCCTCCTGTTCGCGATCTACCTCGCGCGCGGCATCGCGCGGCCGGTGACCGAAGCGGCCGCCGGCGCCGGACAGGTCGCGGCCGGCGACCTCTCGATCCGTCTCAGCCAGAAGGGCCCGGGCGAGGTCGGCGAGCTGACGAAGAGCTTCAACGAGATGGCCGAACGCCTCGAGGCGACGCACAGCGAGCTGGAGTCGCAGAACGCGGCGCTCAGGGAGAGCGAGCGCCTGAAATCGGATCTCGTGAACACGGTCTCGCACGAGCTGCGCACGCCCCTCTCCGGCGTCCTCGGCTTCACGAAGCTCCTGCTGTCGCGCGACTTCGATCCGGAGACTCGACGCCATTACCTAGGCATCGTCGACGCACAGGCCCGACGGCTGTCGGACCTGCTCGACGACTTCCTCGACGTCCGCCGGATCGAGGAGGGCCGCTTCGAGCGCGCGAAGGAGCTCGTCAACATGGCGACCCTCCTGGAAGA
>JBKPQP010000254.1:0-6510 GCA_046734155.1 Actinomycetota bacterium
AGCAGCTTCGCCTCGACCGCCCGCAGAGCCGCGATCAGGTCGACGTGACGGTCGCGCTCCAGGACGACAACCGTGACGTCGCTCGGTTTCACGCCCTTTGCCTTTGCGACTCGCTTGACGTTCTCGGCGGGCGGCGCCTCGATGTCGATCACATCGGTGGCTTCAGGCCCGCATGCGATCTTGTCCATGTAGACGGCCGCGCCCGGGAAGAACATCGTCCCGCGCTCGGCGCAGGCGATGGTGGCGATCGCGTTCGGCTGTCCCTTGGCCGTCAGGGTCGTCCCCTCGAGCGGGTCGACCGCGACGTCGACGTCCGGGCCGGTTCCGGAGCCGACCTCCTCGCCGTTGTAGAGCATCGGCGCCTTGTCCTTCTCGCCCTCGCCGATCACCACGACACCGGCCATCGAGGTCGTGTCGAGCATCAGCCGCATGCCGTCGACCGCTGCCTGGTCGGCGGAAATCTTGTCCCCGCGTCCGATCCAGCGGCCTGCCGACATCGCCGCCGACTCGGTCACACGGACGAGCTCGAGCGCAAGGTTGCGGTCGGGAGCGCTGGCCGGAACGGTCGAGACGGGGCTTTCGACGCCCTCGGTCACGGGCGCATCCTACTGCGAGTGCTCGCGCAGGAAATCGAAGACGAGCGCGTCCACGCGGGCTTTGTAGGGCGCGTGGTACAGAAGGTCCCACCCGTGCCAGTCGTCGGGATAGACGACGAGCTGCTTGTCCGGCGACGCGGCCGCGCGCACGAAACGGCGCTCGGAGTCGACCGATGTGTATCCGTCGTTGCGCGCGAGGAGCACGAGCAACGGCACCTTCGTTTTGGGCGCGGAGGCCATGGCGTCGAGGAGCTCCGGCTCGCCCGAGAAGCTCAGGACTCCGGCCGGCTGAGGGTCGACCGAGGGCGAGGCGGCCATGACCGCGGCGCCGCCGATCGATGCGCCTGCGAGGAAGACCTTCTTCGCTCCGAGACTCCGCAGCTCGTCGGAGGCCGCGCTCACATCGAGGTCGTAGCGCGTCGCCTTGGCGGCGAACTGGGCGGGCGACGAGCCGGAGCCGCGGAAGTCGAAGGCGAATGCACGGTAGCCGTGGTCGGCGAGCTTCTTCGCGAACGGAAGCCAGGGACACAGGTCCGACTGCGATTCATGTGCGAGGACGACTCCGACGTCGCCGTCGCCGACCTCCGCACCGTCGAGCAGCGCGCCGTCGCTCGCCCGGAACCAGACTTGCTTCGCGTCAACCCCCTGGGCGTCCGCGCCGCAGCGCTGAGCGATTGCGGGCGGAGGCTGCTTCGGGACACTCTGTTTCGAACCACCGCCGCCGCAGCCCGCAGCCAGCAGCACGAGGAATACGACCCCCCAGGCGCGCATCTACATCCGTTCCGGCGCCTCGATGCCGACGAGGTTCAGGCTGAGCGCGATCACGATCTGCGTCGCCCGCACGAGCGCGAGGCGAAACTCTTCGGCCTCGCTCTCGAGCACGCGGTGCTCGTGGTAGAAGCGGTGGAAGTCGTCGGCGACCCTGATCGCGTAGTTCGGCAGCGCGTGCGGGCCGCGACGCTCGACGGCCTCCTCGACGATCCCGGGGAACTCGACGAGCCGCTTGACCAGCTCCTTCTCCTCGGGCGCCAGCTCCTCCGGGCTCTGCGACAGGGTGTTGCCCGGGGGGCGCGGGGCGTTGCGGAGGATGCCCGCAATCCGCGCGTGCGCGTACTGGACGTAGTAGACCGGGTTCTTCTGCGTCTTCTCGGCGGCGAGGTCGACGTCGATGTCGATCGTCTGGTCGGGCCCGCGGTTGACGAGGTACCAGCGCGCCGCGTCGACGCCGATCTCGTCCATGAAGTCGTCGAGGAAGACGACGTCGCCGCGGCGCTTCGAGATCTGGGTCTGGCGGCCGCCCTGCGTGAGGTGGACGAGCTGGTAGAGGAGCACCTCGACCCGCTCCGGGTCGTAGCCGAGCATGCGAGCGATCGCCCCGTACCACTGGCGCGTGCCGTGGTGGTCGGCGCCGAGGACGTAGATCGCCCGGTCGAAGCCCCGCTCGAGCTTGTCGACGAGGTAGACGACGTCGGCGGCGCGGTACGTAGGCTCTCCGCCCTGGGCTTCGGACCGGATCAGCACGCGGTCGTCCTCGTCGCCGTACTCGGATGAGCGGGCCCACACGGCGCCGTCCTTCTCGTACGTGTCGAGCCTGGGCAGGAGCTCGGGCAAACGTTTCGCGAGCTCGCTCTGGAGCGCCCACGAGTCGAAGTGGATCCGGAACCGGTCGAGCGACGCCTCGATCCCCTGGAGCATCGTCGGCACAGGATCCCCGTCGAGCGCGGCCAGGTCTGTGATGTAGCCGCCCCGGTAGCCGTCCTCAGGCGGCTCCTCACCGCGTCGAACGGCCTCAACCGAGGCGCGGAACCGATCCATCTGGGCGCCGGCGTCGTTGTAGTAGTACTCACGCTCGACGCTGTGCCCCGCGTGCGCGAGGACGCGCGCAACCGAGTCGCCGTACGCGCCGTTGCGGGCCGACGCGACCGTGATCGGGCCGGTCGGGTTCGCGGACACCATCTCGACCTGAACCTTCTCGACGGGGTCGGCGAAGCCGCTGCCGTACGTCTCACCAGCTTCGAGCACCTCGCGAAGTGCGTCCAGGTACCAGGCCGGGGCGAGCCAGAGGTTCACGAACCCCGGCCCGGCGACCTCGGCCCGTTCGATGAGCTCGTTGGTCGTCACTCGCTCCGAAAGCTCTTCCGCAATCTCGCGCGGCGCCCGCTTCTGCTCGGGCGCGAGTTGGAGCGCGGCGTTCGTCGCGAAGTCGCCGTGGTCGGCGCTCGCCGGACGCTCCAGCGGAATGCCGAGCTCGGCCTCGAGCCGTTCGAGCGCCTTAGCGGGCAACCGTCTCTCGTGGGGCGAAGAGCTCCTCGAGCAGGCGCAGCTCGTCGGAGCTCCCGGCGGCGATCATCACGTCACCGGTCTCGAGCACCGCGTCGGGGTCCGGCGTCGTGTCGAACGTCCCGTCCTCCTTGCGTAGCGCGACGATCACGGCCCCGGTCTCGTGCCGGATCCGCAGGTCGCGGATCGACTTCCCGGACTGGCCGGACGCCTCGGTGACGATGATCTCCTCGTACTGGAGATCCGCGCCGCCGGTCACGGAGACGACCTCGAGGAACGCCGCCACCTGCGGCCTCAGGACGAGCGCGGCCATCTCCTTGCCGGCCGCCGAGTACGGCTGCACGATCCGGTCCGCCCCGGCCCGCCGAAGTTTCTCGGCCACGTCCGCGTCGGACGCGCGCGCGACGATCAGCAGGTCCGGCCGGACCGTGCGCGCGGAGAGCGTGATGTACAGGTTGTCGACATCGGAGTCCGATGAAGCGACGAGCCCCTTGGCTCGCGCGACGCCGGTCTCCGCGAGATCCTCGTCGTTCGTCCCGTTGCCCTTGATGCTGAGCGCGCCGTCCTCGCGCGCCCGCTCGAGCGCGTCCTCGTTGAAGTCGAGCACGACGTACGGAACGCCCGCCTCCCGAAACTCCTCGGCCACGCGGCGGCCGACCCGCCCGTACCCGCAGATGACGTAGTGGTCGGTCAGCTTCTCGATTGCCCGCTTCCTCCTCCGCTCGGCCACTGCCCCGGTAAAGATGCCACCGGCGATCCCCTCGACGAGGATCGTCGCGATGAAGGCAAAGATAGTCACTCCCGCGAGGACGAGGACGATCGAGATCAGGCGCGTCGAGTCGTTCTGCGGGACGGTGTCGAGCCCGGTCAGCGAGCTCGTGACGACTGAGCGGTAGAACGCCTGAATCCACCCTTCGTGCGTGAAGTGGTGGAAGAGCAGCGTGCCACCCAGGATGACGCCGACCGCTGCGCCGAGCGCAAAGGCGATGCGGCTCGACGAGAAGGTGTCGTTCACGCGTATATCGTAAGAGCGTGGAGGACGAGGGCCAGCAGCGCCAGCTGAACATCCACATCGACCCGGACGTGATGGCCGGCGTCTACTCGAACTTCGCGAACATCAGCTTCTCCGACTACGAGTTCACGCTGACGTTCGCGCGCATCGACCACGAGGTCGAGGAGGGCGACGTGCCCGGAGTGGTCGTGGCACGCGTGAACATGTCGACGCGGTTCATGCACGAGCTGCTCGACGCGATGAACGATGCGTACTCCAAGTGGTCGAGCCGGGAGAACATCAGGAACCTCCCGGAGACGACCGACCGCGGCGAGTCCGACGACGAGAGCTAACGCGCGCCGTCCTCCCAGGCCTGTGCCATCGCGATCCGCTGCATCAGCGTCGGGTGCGTGTCGAACAAGATGTATGACCAGGTCGGCGGGTTGGGCTGCTGAAGGCTCGTCTCCGCGAACTGCTCCATCAGCCTCTTCTGCGCCGCAGGGCTCTTGGCGGCCCTGAGCGCCGACCAGTCGGCCTCGCTCTCGTAGCGGCGCGAAACGACGTTCGTGAGCGGCGTGATCGCGATGTTCAGGAGCACGAGCACGAGGGCTCCGTACGGCAGTAGCCCCGGGTTGCCGAGCCCGCCGCGCCGCGCGGTGATCCGCGCCACGGCGAAGGCGATCGGGAACGTGAACAGCGCGGCCCAGGCCAGCCCCTTCCAGAGGTGATGGTGCGCGATGTGCCCGAACTCGTGTGCCAGGACGACCCGCACCTCGGCGTTCGAGAACCGGTGGTCGAGCAGTGTGTCCCAGACGACGACCCGCTCTGTCGGCCCCAGGCCGACCGAGAACGCGTTCGCCTGTGTCGTGAGATCGCTCACCTTCTCGACGTCGACGGGCGTATCGATGCCCTCGGCGCGCTGGAGCGTCCGCACATCCCGTTGGAGCTGAGGCGTCGCAGGAGGATGGATGCGGCCTGCGTCGAGGTACGGGAACGAGACGAGGAAGACGGTCGCGAGCGCGAGAAAAATCGGCGTGACCGGCAGCCACCAGTTCCGCGGAGAGCGCCGGGCGAAGTACATGACGACTGCGACCTGGAGCATTACGAACGCAACGCTGGCGGCAAGCTGGGCCCACGGCGCGACGAGCCAGTCGATCCACGAGCCCTCGGTCAGGTCGTGGCGCTGCTCCCACCAGCGAAGCGCCATCGAGAACGGGAGGTCGATCGCCCACAGCACGGCGAGCGTGATCATCGCGACGACCATTCCGGCGCCTATCGCCCCCAGCCCGGTGTTCCGAGCGATCCGCGGGGCGCGTCTCGTGAGCACGAGCAGCGCGATGATCTCGGCGACGAGAGAGAGCACGACGACGATGCGGACGAAGCGTTCATAGCGCTCGGTCCGCGCGAGCTCCGCAGCGCTGAAGAACCGGTGCGGGTCGAGCCCCGACAGGTGGAGGTTGCCCGGAACCGTCGTCCGCAGCAGGAGGTAGGCGGCAATCAACCAGACGGCGGCGATGAGCACGGCTATCGTTGCGGCCCCCCAGGTAGGCCGCTTGCGAGTCGCCGTCATCTCCGACATCCACGCGAACTTACACGCGCTCGAGGCTGTCCTCGAGGCGATCGACGCCGACCCCCCGGACGAGCTGTGGTGCCTCGGAGACCTCGTCGGCTACGGCCCACGCCCGAACGAAGCGATCGAAGTGATCCGCGAACGGGCGGGGCTGTGCCTCGTCGGGAACCACGATCTCGGAGTGCTCGGGCGGCTCGATCTCGACGAGTTCAGCCCCGACGCCGCGGCGGTCGTCCGGTGGACGCAGACGGTGCTGCTCGACGAGAACCACGCCTTCCTCGAGAAGCTCGAGCCTGCGGCCAAGGTCGATCAAGCGGAGCTCTTCCACGCGAGCCCGCGCGACCCGGTCTGGGAGTACGTGATCAGCGAAGAGACGGCGCTCGCGGCGCTCGAGATGACGGTCTCCCCGCTGGTGCTCGTCGGCCACAGCCACGTCGCGCTCTCGGTCTCGCTCATGAACGGAGACCTGAGCGGCGCGGTCGCGCCGGAGGGCACCGAAGCGCCCCTCGACGAGGCACGCTGGCTCTTGAACCCGGGCTCCGTCGGCCAGCCGCGCGACGGCGACCCGCGGGCCGCATGGCTCGAGCTCGACTTCGAAGCCCGGAGCGCGCGTTTCCACCGCGTCCCGTACGACATCGAGCGTACGCAGTCAGAGCTACTCGAGCGAGACCTGCCCGCGGCCCTCGCGGAGCGGCTGGGGCACGGAGCCTAGGGGGCTCGGCGTGAAACTGCTCGTCGCCGGGGGCGAGCAGCGCAGCCCGGCGGCTCATCCGTTTTGCGCCGAGCCCTCCTGTTAAAGCGCCTGGAGCGGAGCCGGCGCGGGTCCGGCCGTCTCGGCGTATTCGAGCTCGTCGCCGAACGTGATGCCCTCGCGGGCAAGGGCGAGCTGGACTTCCTCGCGCGCCTTGTAGATGCGCCACTTGACCGTGGCTAGGGTGATCTCGAGCGAGTCGGCGATCTCCGTGTACGAGAGCCCGACGACGTCCCGTAGGAGCAGCGCCATCTTCAGGTCCGGCGTCAGGTCGCCGACGGAGCGCCAGACGGCGTCCATCGCCTCGACGTTCTCGAGCGGT
>JBKPQP010000255.1:0-7147 GCA_046734155.1 Actinomycetota bacterium
GTGCGAGACGAGCTCGACGAAGTAGACCGGGCCGACCCGCCGCAGCATCCCGCGGAAGACGTGCACCCAGGCCCCGCGCAGCATCCGCACCTTGCGCTGGTACTCGTCCTCGATGTCCCGCGACGGCTTCTCGACGGAGACAGCCTCGGGGTCGTACACCGCCCGCCGGCCGCGCTGCACCATCAGGTACGGGAGCCCGAGGTCGTGGCCGCACCAGGGCTCGAGATCGACCCAGTCGGATCGGCGCACGGCGTAGATCGGCCCGTTGCCTGCGGTGACCGAGCCGAGCAGCGACTCTTGGGTGCGCACCCAGAGCTCGAAGCGCCAGTACGCCCCCTCGCGATTCGTGCCGTCCGCCCGTTCGTAGGATGCGCGCCCCGTGACGTAGCCCACGGCCGGATCGGCGAAGCTGCGAACGAGCTTCCGCAGCGCATCGGGATTCCAGACCGCGTTCGCGTCCGAGAACGCGACGATCTCGCCCGTCGACGCGGCAACACCTCGGTTCTGGGCGGACACCTTGCCCGCGCGGGCGCACTGCACGAGTTTCACGCGCTCGTCCGCGCCGGAGAGACGCTGGACGACGTCGTCGGTGCGATCGATCGAGGCGTCGGAGGCGACGAGGACCTCCAGGCGCTCCGGCGGGTAGTCGAGCTCGAGCAGGTTTCGCACACGGCGCTCGATCACGTCCTCCTCGTTGTGCGCCGCAATGACGATGCTCACGGTCGGCTCGATCGCGGAGCTCGCAATATGGCGACGACGGAGCCGCGCCGCCAGCCCGGCCGCAAGCGGGTAGCCGATATGTGTCCAGAACAGCAGGACGAGTGAAGTCCAGAAGACGATCTTCAGCGCCAGCATCGGTTTCCGAGCCTAGTGGAGCGCGTCGTCGTAGGCCCGCTGGGTCGCGTCGGCGAAGCGCTCCCACGTGAAGTGCTCGGCGATCCGTGCGCGGCCGGCATCCCCGAAACGACGGCGGAGCTCGGCATCGCCGACGAGACGGGTCAGCGCTTCGCGCAGAGCAGCCACGTCGCCGGGCGGGACGAGCAGCCCGGTCTCGTCATTCACCACGAGGTCGCGCAGCCCGCCCACGTCGCCCGCAACGACCGGCCTCGCGTGTGCCATTGCCTCCGCGCAGACGACGCCGAAGCCCTCGCGGTGCGACGGACACGCGACGACGGCCGCTCGCGCGTAGCGCTGTTCCAGCTCATCGTGGGGCAGGAAGCCGAGCGCGTCCGGAACCTCGTCTCGCAGGGGCCCGTCTCCCACGACGACGAGCGGCAGCCCGTCGGCCGCAGCGAGCAACTCGCGGACTCCTTTCTCCGGCGAAAGCCTGCCCGCGTAGAGGATTTCCGGCGGCTCCGCCTCCTCGCCCACCTCGGCCGGAAGCTCGACTCCACTTGGGATCATCCGCACGTCCTCGGCTCCGAGCCGCCGCACCTCCTCCGCGAGCGCGCTCGAGGGAGCGATCACGAGCCGCGCCCGCCTGAGCACGCGGCGCGCGAGTGCCGGGGCGCGCCGAGCGAGCTCGACGTCCGTCCCCCACACCTGGACGACGAACGGCTTGCCCGTCGCCATCGCCACGACGCCGGACGGGAGCCAGTGCGCGTGCACGAGATCCGCGTCGGCGGCAGTCCGGCGAGCGGCTCGTGCGAACCCGGCGAGCATCAGCGGCAGCGCGAGCGCAAGATACGGCTTCTTCCGCAGGTTTCCGGCGACGCCGGACCCGTTGGCGATCCCGTAGTGCCGGAAGCTCGCAGGCGACACGACCTGGACGTCGACCCCCCGTCGGCGGACGTGCTCCACCTGATCGGCGACGAAGAGGCCGGCGACGTCCCCCGGACCGCGCGGGTACGACGTCGTCAGGACGACGACCTTCAAGACTCGAGACGACGGGCGAACACGATCGGAGTCGCCAGGGCTAGAAGAGCGAGTGCGTAGAAGTAGTAGAACTGCATCGTCAGGTAGAAGGCGTTCGCCGCGATCGTCCCGACGAGCGCGGCAGTGAGCCCCCAGGCGAGGGGACGCACGCGCGCGGCGATCGGGTCACCGGCGGCGGCCAAAGCCCGGCCGATCCTCCGCGCGGCACCGAGCCGGCGGAAGAGGTAGACGAGGAAGAGCGCGAACACGATCGTCCCGACGAGCCCGGTCTCGACGACGGTCGCCACGTAGTAGGAGTGCGCGCCCCACTTCGTCCGGCCGGTGACGAACTCGAAGTAGACCGAGAACGTGTTCAGCCCGAACCCGAACAGCGGGTGCGCGTGGATCGTCTGCGGGATGAAGTCATAGACCTGGAAGTGCAGCGTCGAGGAGCTGTCGCTCGTCTGCAACCGGGCATGAAGGATGTTCGAGAAGTACGAGAGCCTGCGCGTGACGATGAACAGGAGGACGGCGGCGACCGCGCCCAGCGGAATCAGCAGCGCGCGAGAGAGCAGCAGCCGCCGGTAGACGACCGCGAGCACGAGCCCGCCGGCGGCGAGCCCGAGCAGGCCGCTCCGCGAGAGCGTTGCCAGCTCGACGAGGAGCAGGAAGCCGAGCAGCGCCGCCAGCGGCAGGCGCAGCCGGTGTCCGGGCTCCAACCGCAGGTACACGGGGGTCAGGAGCAGCAGCGGCACGACGAGCATCACACCGAGGTGGTTCGCGTCGCCGGTCAGGGCGTTGACCCGGTAGACGCTCGACTGCCCGACCGCGCCCCAGATGTTGATCGACGCCGCGCCGCCGGTGATCGGGTTCAGGACGAGCGCGTCGAGGTTCCGCCCGCCGAGCTGCGCGACGAGCTGCAGCACCCCGTAGGCCGCGTTCGCCGCGAACCCGGCCGCAAACCAGCAGACCGTTCGCCAGAAGAACCGCTCGGAGCGCCGTGCGAGGTACGCCACGCCCGCAGCGAGGAACGCGAAGTGGATGGCGAACTTCGTCAGCCCCTTCTCGTAGAGCGATAGCGCCTGCTTCGTCTCGATGTTGAAGAAGCCGCCGAGGTAGACGAGGAGGAGCGCCGCCGCGAAGACGAGCACCACGAGCGTCGTGCGCGGCACGAGCTTGTCCCGCTCGGCGATCCGGCCCGCAAGGAACGCGATCAGGAAGAAGAGCGCGAGGATGTCGGCGAGGTTCACGCGCCCGGCGACGTTCCAGTACACGTTCTGGAACGAGACGGAGAACACCGTCGCGAGGAAGAAGAAGGTCGTCAGGCGGGCGCCGACCGTGCTCATGCCACATCTTCCAGCAACTCGGCGAACTCCCGTGAGCGCGTGCGCCGCGAGAGCTGCTCCTTCAGCTCCGGGGGCAGGTTCCCGTTCGCGAGCGCGCCCTTCTCCCAACGCACTCGCAGCCCGTTGATCGCCGCCTTGAGAGCGGGGACGTCGTCCGGGGGGACCACGACGCCGGCCTCCGCACGCCGGACGAGCTCGGCCGCGACACCGTCCGTGGGCACCGCGGCCAGGATCGGGCGCTCCGCCGCCAGGTACTCATAGATCTTCCCGGACGGAACGGTCTTGCCGCGACCGCCGGCCTCCGGGAGCAGCAAGAGCAGCGCGTCCGAGTCGCGCTGCAGCTCGAGCGCCGACCGACGAGGCACGTGCTCGATCTCCTCGACACGATCGCCGAGCCCGAGGCCGTCCGCGAACTCCCGGTCCGCCGAGCGCAGCCCGCCCACGAACCGCGCGACCACGTCGCCGTCGACCTCGGCCAGCGCGGACAGGAACGGCTTCGGGTCACGGTGGCCGAAGAACGTCCCTGTGTGCGTGATCCGGAAGCGCTCGTCCCGGTGGTACTCGAGCCCCTCGAAATCCTCGAAATCGCAGCCGTTCGGGATCGTCTCCACCCGCTCCGCGCCGAGCTCGCGCATCTCGCTCGAGATCGCATCGGAGACCGTCACCACCGCGTCTGCCCAGTGCGCGACGAGCTTCGCCACCGCCTCCTGCGTCTGCTCCTTCATGCGGACGGCGAGCCGATCGAGGCGGCGATCCGGGTTGGCTGCCACCGAGTCGCGCAGGTCGGCGACCCAGTACACGCCGGTCACCTGCTTGACGGCGGCGCCGATCAGGTTGACTGACGCAGGCGGGGAGGTCGTCACGAGCACGTCGATCTGCTCGTCGCGCACGATCCGCCTTGCGGCCGGGATCGCGGTCAGCCCCCAGCTCACGAACTCGTCGGGGACGAGCAGCCGCCGCGAGAAGAGCCCGGCACGGCGAAGCGCGCGATCGACGCCGTCGAGCCCGTGCAGCTCTTCCGCGGGCAGTCGTCCACGCGGCCCGACGTACTTCGCGCGGTGCACTTCGACGTTCGGCGGGATCGCCAGCTCGTCGTCCCGGTAGAGCCACTTTGGATCGTCCGGCGCGAGGACGTGCACGTCGAACCCGAGCTCGGCGAGATGACCTGCCAGCTTCGTCGGTCGCGCAACGCCGCCGCCGCCTGCGGGCGGGAAGTACATCGTGACGAGAAGCACCCTCACGGGCGCCAAACGTTAATCAGGAAGGGGGACCGTCCGGCGGCCAACCACCGTGAACTGCGGGTTGCGCCGCCCGGAGAAGCGCTGCACGTGGTAGTTCACCTTCGTGTCCTCGAACCCGAGGACGCCAAGCATCTGCTTGATCACCGCCGGCGTGAAGTGCCACCACGACTCGCGAGGCTGGACGCGCTCGTAGCTCGGCAGGAACGCCATGTGCGGCTTGAGCAGGCTCGCCGCCATCTGCGGCAGCGAGTAGCGGAGCGACGGGTTCTCGGTGACGATCGCCGTCTCCGTCGTCAGCCGCAGCCCGCGCTCGAGCGCGAGGAACGGGTCGCGGAAGTGGCGGAGCACGTTGCCGTAGGTTGCGACCTGCACCCGCCCGATCTCCTCCGGGATCTCGTACACCGTCCCGTAGACGACCTTCGCCGACGACTCGAACGCCCCGTGCGCGAGCCACCAGCTGTTGTTCAGCTTGCGCAGGTGCTCACGGCGCTCCGAATCGAACGCGTCGTGGTCGTATTGCGCATACGGCACGACGTCCCAGGACTGCTTGTCGGACAGGTCGTACGCGACGACGTCCGCGCCGCGACCCTCCATCGTGTAGCAGAGGAATCCGCTCGCCGTGCCCACTTCGAGCACGCGTTTGCCGTTCAGGTCGATCTTCCCGAGGTAGTCATGGACGCCTCCCCTGATGTCCCACGGGCCCTCGACGAGCCCGTAACCAGGGATCTCCATCGAGTGGTAGAAGTAGCACTCCTCGAGATCGGTGACGGTGCGCGGCTCCGCGTAGACCGAGCTCTTCGCGGGCGCCTGCTCCACGGTCTCCTGCCTGGCCATGAAGCGGCACCCTAACGAACCTCGGTGCTACAACTTTCGCGTCGTGCGCGGCCCACTTCGACTCCTACTCGCCCTGAGCGCTTTCGCGCTGCTCGTCCCTGCGGCGGCATCCGCGTACGGCTGGCCGATCAGGCCCTTCTACCGGCAGCACGAGATCCGCGGCTACTTCGACGATCCGCGACTGTCCGGCCCCGAGGAGGGCTTCCACTTCGGCGTCGACATCTCGGCGCCCGACGGGACGCCGGTGTACGCAATCGAACCGGGACGTGCGCGGGTTCGCATGAAGGCGATGGCGGTCACGATCTTCCCCAAGAAAGGCGGCCACCAGCTCTCGTACTGGCACATCGTGCCCGCCGTAATGACGGGCCAGCGACTGCGTCGGCACCAACTGGTTGGGCACGTGATGGTTGGAGCGGGTCACGTGCACCTCGCCGAGTACAAAGACGGCACGTACGTCAACCCGCTGCGCCTCGGCGGGCTGGCGCCCTACATCGACGACACGGTGCCGCAGATTCCGAAGCTCACGTTCTACTCAGGGGGCGCCCCGATCCCGCCGGAAAACGTCGCCGGGCCGGTCGACATCACCGCCGACGCGTTCGACACTCCGCCGGTGCCGCTACCGACCCCTTGGAATCAGGTGATCTACACCCCGTCCATGATCCGCTGGCGCATCGTGCAGGGCCAGAACACGATCCGGCGCTGGGAGACGCCCGTCGACTTCCGGAAATTCCTCCTGCCGCTGAACCTGTTCAACTTCGTCTATGCGCCGGGGACGTTCCAGAACAAGGCGGGGCGCCGCGGCCGCTACGAGTTCTATCTAGCCCACCAGTTCGACACGAGGACGCTCCCGAACGGCTCCTACGTCCTTCAGGTCGACGCGCTCGACGAGCAGGAGAACGTCGGTCAGGCCTCGTTCGCGTTTACGGTCACGAACGTCGGCTGAGCCTGTACAGGTCGAAGCGGGAGTCCGAGTAGACCTTCGGCAGGTCGAGGCGGAGGTCGAAGCGGCGTTTCGCGATCACGACCCACTGCGCTCGGTAGCGGCGCGGGATCGAGACGCTGCCGCTGTGCAGGAACTTGATCACGTCGGCGCGGCGCTCGTTCGGATAGTTGTCCTTCGTGTCGGCGACGTGAGCGGGGGGAGCGGCGGAGACGTACACGGGTGCGTACGCCTCGATCCGGTAGCTGGTCTCCAGGTCGGAGAAGACGGTGTCGCGGGCGGGCACCGTCGTCCGTAGTGCATGGATGAGGCCGGGGGTCAGTCGTAGCCGGTCCGGCTCGTCGCGCTTGACGTACGCGAGGCCGGCCAGCCCGACAGGGGCGACGAGGGACAGCGCGACCGCAGCGGTCCAGATCGGCTGGGCTTCGGGCACCGACCTGCGCACGATCGCGGCTGCGATCAATCCAATGCCCGCCCCCGCGAGCGCGAGCCACACCGGCCAGGGTGGCCCCCCGACGACGAGGAAATAGGAGAACTCGCCCGGATACACGAGCTGAAGCAGGCCTCCGGCGCCGAAAGCGGCCAGGCAGCCGGCGAGCCGGTAGCGGCCGACCAGGGACGCTGCTCCCGCCACCGCGAACGGAATCGGGAGGAAGATCGCGAGCCGCCTCGCCTGCGAGACGGAGACCGCGTTCGAGAGGCTGTCGAACGCCCAGGGGACGAGGACGATGACGAGAACGGCGAGCGACGCGCCGAGCACGTACGCGGCCCAGCGCCTGGTCCCCGCGAGCGCGGCCATCGGAATCGCAACCAGGCCGGCGACGGCGACCGCACCTCCGCGGGAGATCGTCTCGGGAGCGAGCCGGATCAGTCCGTGGACGATGTCGACCTGATTGCGGTAGTGGGCGATCTGCTGAGCGCGCTCGGCGGCG
>JBKPQP010000256.1:0-4301 GCA_046734155.1 Actinomycetota bacterium
GCGACGCTCTGCGAGATCTCGTTCGCGAGCTCTTCGACAGAGCGTTCTCCCTGGGCGAGCACGTCGACGATCTCGGCCCGCCGGCCGCTCCCGAGCGCCTGCGCCACCGACGCCTGCGCGTCGAACAAGGCCGCCTTCGCCGAGCCGTTCGCCATGCTCATCAAGTTATCACTTGAATACTTGAGGATCAAGAGTTGCCGGATGCCCGCGTATCCACAAGGCCCAGGTGCTCAGAGCAGCTCGTGCGGTCTAGCGCGGCGGCACCGAGCCCGACGATCCCGCCGACAAAACCGCGACCGTCGCATGCCCGCGGATCGGGGACGCCGAAATTCCGCTGACCCATCGCCCATCGTCTGGGACGCCAGTGCCGGGGCAGGTTTGCACGGGGAACAGTCGTTTAAGATCGCTCGCATCCCTCCCGTACTCCAGACAAAGGAGGCTCAGATGGCAGGCGTGGAAGTACGCGACTTCGGCTCGGCCGACGAGACCCGCACGCCCGACAAGACGACGATCGAGATCGTTCGGATGGGTGGGGTGAGTGCCTCTCGCATGCGGTTGGAGCCGGGATGGAGATGGTCGGAGTGCATCAAACCGATCGTCGGGGGCGAGAGGTGTCAGGTACGCCATCTCGGCCTCTTGCAGTCGGGCACGATGCGCGTCGTCCACGACGACGGCACCGAGCTGGAGATCGCTCCAGGCCAGGCCTACGTCATCGAGCCCGGTCACGATGCGTGGGTCGTCGGCGATGGGCCGGTCATCGGGTTTGAGTTCGAGTCCCGGACCGCCGAGGAGTACGCGAGAGGCTAGGCGTGGGCTTGCGTTCCGCTCCCGCGCCGTAGCTACTGGATTTCGCGAGCCTGATTCATACTCAGCTGCAAGGTGATTGAGGAACCGATCCGCGCTGCCCCGCTCGATGAGGGCTGGGCGGCCCTCAGTAACGGGGACTGGGAGCGCGCAAGAGCCTCCTTCGAGGAGTCCTTGCTCCAAGGCGAGACGCCAGTGGCGCTCGAAGGCATGGGCTGGGTCGGCCACATGCTGAACGACGACCAGCTCACCTTCGACGCCCGGGAGCGTGCCTACCGTCTGTACCTCGAGCGCAGCGACAAGGGCTCGGCTGCGCGGATCGCCGCCTGGCTCGCGGCAGACCACCTTCTGTTCCGAGGCGAGCCTGCAGTGGCCAACGGCTGGCTGCAGCGCGCGCACAGCCTGATCGACGGCCTCGAGCCTGGAGTGGATCACGGCTGGCTCGCCATCCATGAGGGACACATTGCGGTTGCGCTGGACGAGGACACGGCCAAAGCACGGCGGCTGGCGGCGCGCGCGGTCGAGCTCGGCCGGATGTTCGGTGCTCCTGAGCTCGAGATGTTGGGGCTCGGGCTGGAGGGACGGGCTCTCGTGAGCGAGGGCGAGCTGGAGGAAGGCATGCATCGCCTTGACGAGGCGACGACGGTGGCGCTCGCCGGTGAGGCAAGCCTCCTCTACTGCGTGGCTTGGGCCTGTTGCTACCTCATCTCCGCCTGCGAGCGGGTGCGCGATTACGAACGAGCAGCGCAGTGGTGTTCACGCGTAGGCGAGTTCTGTGGCCAGCACGACATCTTTCTCCTCAACACCTGCAGAGCGCACTACGCGAGCGTGCTGAGCTGGCAGGGCCGGTGGGAGGAGGCAGAGAGCCAGCTCAACGCGGCTGTGGGAGGACTCGAATCGTCCCGGCCTCCGATGGTCGGCGATGCGCTCGCGCGGTTGGGCGAGTTGCGCCGGCGGCAGGGACGGGCGGCCGAGGCCGAGGAGCTCTTCGCCCGCAGTGAGACGCACGCTCTCTCGTTGCTCGGGCGCGCCGCCCTCGCCCTCGACCGCGACCAGCCGTCGGACGCGGCAGAGCTGGCTGATCGCTACCTCAGGCGTTTCTCCGACCCGGGAAGGGTCGAACGAAGCGCCGGGCTCGAGCTGGCGATCAGGGCGCTGGCGCGTCTGGGTGAGGCCGAGCGCGCCACGGGAGCGCTGAGCGAGCTCCGCGAGATCGCCGCGCGGGCTCGGACGCGGCCCATCGTCGCAGCAGTGTGCTCCTCCGAAGGCACGCTGGCAGTGGCCCGCGGCGACCACGACGCTGCACGGCGCTCGTTCGAGGATGCGCTCGACCTGCTCGCGGCGTGCGATGCTCCGTTCGAGACCAGTCGCGTGCGGCTCGACCTCGCCGCAACGCTGAGCGCGCTGGGACGCCGCGATCCGGCAAGGCGCGAGATCGAGGCTGCGATCGCGGACTTCCAGGAGATGGGAGCAGACTGGGAGCGCGCCCGCGCCGAGACGATGCTCGGGAAGCTCCGCAAGACCCAGGCGATCGACACTCCGCTAGGCGACCTGAGCCGACGCGAGCTAGAGGTGCTCGATCTGGTGGCCCAGGGTCTCACGAATCGCGATATCGCCGAGCGCCTTGTTCTTAGCGAACACACGGTCAACCGCCACGTCGCGAACATCCTTCGCAAGCTTGGGCTTACCTCCAGGGCGGCTGCGGCTTCCCTTGCCGGCCGATACGGGCTCGGCATAGCACGATCTAGCCATCCGGGCATCGGCCCGTAGATTGGCTCGTTTCCGCGAAGCCGAGCCGGCGCAGCCGGCATACGGTCCTGTGCATCGTCAGCAAAAGCCAACTCTGCTTGCGAGCCACCGAGGAGGGCCGATGCCCAACACAGGCAAGGTAGTCATCAATCTCGCGACCGGACTCGACGACGGCGAGCGGGTGACCGTCGCGCTCCTCGTCGGAGGTGCAGCACTCGAGCAGGGCAAGCAGGTGACGATGTTCCTGACCAAGGAGGCGGTTCGTCTTGCCCTGCCCGGATACGGAGCGGCGATCGCCTGCGACGGCTGCCCTCCGATCCCCCGTTTGCTCGAGCAGTTCGCCGGCGGAGGCGGACAGCTGCTGGTCTGTCCCGTCTGCTTCAACGCCCGCAAGCTGAACGAGAACGAGCTGGTCGTGAACGCTCGCATGGGCGGCGCGACCCCCCTCTGGGAGTGGATAGGCGATGAGCACGCAACGGTTTTCAGCTTCTGATCTGGGCAAAGGGTTTGTCGCGGCGCTCGCGCAGCGCGACTTCCCGCGGCTCGCAAACACACTGAGCCCCAACGTGCGCATGCGCGCCCTGATCCCGCCCGGCCCTATCGAGGTCTCTGGAGCAGAGGCTGCAGCAGCGAAGTTCGCTTCGTGGTTTGCCGACGCAGAGGAACTCGAACTCATACGTTCAGGCAGCGAGACGGTTGCCGATCGCCTGCACGTCTTCTACAGGCTCCGCGTGGAGAAGCCCGGCGACCCCAGGAAGATTGTCGAACAGCACCTGCTCTGCGCATTCGACGATCACCGAATCGCTGCTCTCGATCTCGTCTGCTCAGGTTTCCGTCCCGATGAGGCCGGAGCGCACTCGAGGCCGATCAGCTGAAGAAGGATTGACGTGGGGCGATCGCGTCCGCTCTAGAGCCCGACTCTGCGATGCGCCTCCAGCCACGCCTTGAGAGGGCGGATAGCTGAGCGAGCACTTCTCTACCGCGGCGATCCGCCGCGGCGCCGAAGAGTCGAACTCGGCGAGCTCGTCAACTGAACGCTCATGGGTCGGAAATGTTCTCGCTGTCTAAGACAGCGCTACCGTCGCACCCGCCCGACGTAATCGATGCGCGTCGCACGGATCTCGCCCGCCTCGATCGCCGCCAACTCGTCCTCCTCGCTCGTCCCGGCCAGATCCGGAAAGGCGTACGCCCCGCGCGAAAGGTGCTGACGATCGAAGCTTTGATCGAGCAGGCGAAGCAAAGCCGCGGAACTATGGACCCGCTCACTCTCCGCCCAGCCCCGGAGATACTCCTCCCACTCCTGCCCCGAGGCGAGCCAGTCGTCGCGACGGCGGCGCAGCCAGCCAGCGTCCCCACCCGGGCCGAGGCGCGCGAAGCACCACCGCGCCGTTAGCTCGTCGAAGTCTTCCCACGCCCACTCGACCACAACCACCGTCCCCGCGTACCCAAGCACGCTTGCGATCCGGCCGATCACCACAGCCGGATCGACCACGTGGTGAAGCGATGTCGAAGCGATGACAACGTCGAAGTCCGACTCCAGATCAGCCCGCTCAAACTGGCTGCGGCGGTACTCGACACCTTCCGGCGCCTCCGGATCGACCCCGATTACGTCGTAGCCGCTTGAGCTCAGCTTCGGAACGAAGCCACCGTGCCGACCGCAGCCAACCTCCAACACGTGCGCCGGAGGCGCCGGCAGCCAACCACGCACGACCGGCCACAACGCTTCCAGCCATCGCTCCGCCACCACA
>JBKPQP010000257.1:0-12852 GCA_046734155.1 Actinomycetota bacterium
CGCTATCGCAACCGGATGGGCCGTCGACGCTCGTACATGCTCGCCTTCGAGGGGATCGTCAAGAACCTCGAGCGGCGGTACCGCGAGACGGACTCGTCACAGCAGCGCGAGCGGATCGAGGAGTACATGAGCTTCCGGCCGTGCCCGCAGTGCGGCGGAGCGCGCCTCAAGCCCGAGGTGCTCGCGGTCACCGTGGGTGAGAAGAACATCCACGAGTTCTCGAAGATGTCGGTCACGCGGGCGATCGAGTTCCTCGACTCGCTCGAGCTGACGCAGACCGAGGAGCTGATCGGTGCGCGGATCATCAAGGAGATCCGCGAGCGGCTGACGTTCCTCGACAACGTTGGCGTGGGGTACCTGCAGCTCGACCGTGCGGCGGCGACGCTCTCCGGCGGCGAGGCGCAGAGGCTCCGGCTCGCCACGCAGATCGGCTCGCAACTCGTCGGCGTTCTCTACATCCTCGACGAGCCGTCGATCGGGCTCCACCAGCGCGACAACGGGAAACTGATCGCGACGCTCGAGCGGCTCCGCGACCTCGACAACACGGTCGTCGTCGTCGAGCACGACGAGCAGATGATGCGCGCGGCCGACCACCTCGTGGACATGGGCCCGGGGGCGGGCGAGCACGGCGGGCACGTCGTCGCCGAGGGCACAGCGGAGGAGGTCGAGAACAACAAGGAATCGGTGACCGGCCAGTTCCTGTCGGGCAAGCGCGTGATCGCGGTCCCGGATCGACGTACCGACGATCAGGGCTCGTTCTGGGTGCACGGCGCGTCGCAGCACAACCTCAAGTCGATCGACGTCGAGTTCCCGGTCGGGAAGTTCATCACCGTCACGGGAGTTTCGGGCTCGGGCAAGTCCACGCTCGTGAACGAGATCGTGTTCAAGGCGCTCGCGAACCGGCTGCACCGGATGCGCGTCAAGCCCGGCGACCACGACCGCACCGAAGGCATCGAGTGCTTCGACAAGGTGATCGACATCGACCAATCGCCGATCGGCCGGACGCCGCGCTCGAACCCGGCGACGTACACGAAGCTGTTCGACCACATCCGCGAGCTCTACTCGCTCACGCCCGAGGCCAAGGTGCGCGGCTACAAGCCGGGGCGGTTCTCGTTCAACGTGCGCGGCGGACGGTGCGAGACGTGCAAGGGCGACGGGACGATCAAGATCGAGATGCACTTCCTGCCGGACGTGTACGTGCCGTGCGAGACGTGTCACGGGCGGCGCTACAACCGCGAGACGCTCGAGGTGCGCTTCAAGGGCAAGTCGATCGCGGACGTCTTGGAGATGTCGGTCGAGGAGGCACTGAGCTTCTTCGCGAAGATCCCGAAGCTGCGGAGGCGGCTTCAGACGCTGCACGACGTCGGCCTCGACTACATCAAGCTCGGTCAGCCGGCGACGACGCTCTCGGGCGGCGAGGCGCAGCGCGTGAAGCTCGCGTCGGAGTTGTCGAAGGTCGCGACCGGGCGGACGTTGTACATCCTCGACGAGCCGACCACCGGCCTCCACTTCGCGGACATCGAGAAGCTGCTCGAGGTGCTGCAGCGGCTCGTGGACGCGGGCAACACGGTGCTGGTGATCGAGCACAACCTCGACGTGATCAAGCAGGCGGACTGGATCATCGACCTCGGCCCGGAGGGCGGCGAGGCCGGGGGCGAGGTGATCGCGATCGGGACGCCGGAGCAGGTGGCCGAGGTCGACGAATCGGCGACCGGTCGCTATCTGCGCGACGTGCTGCCCAAGAAGGCCCGCAAGACGGCCAAAGCCGCGGCCTAGTCGGACAGCGGAAAGCGGTGGGCCTCCCGCCAGAGGCCTTCGTCGTCTTCGAACAGAAAGGCGACGTCACGCGCGTGGGCGCTGATCGGGAGGTGCCCCGAGAGGGCAGCCTCGACTCGATCCTGGAGCTCGGTTCCGCCCTCGGCGACCGTGAGATGCGGGATGACCACGTCGTGAGCGCCCTCGTACGGTGGGTAGTCCGGGAAGCGCTCGGCGATCAGCTCGATCAGGGCGTTGAACGGCTCCGACGGCTCGGGTGCGAGCCACGCGACCTCCGGAAATCGGGCCACGCGCGGCAATTCGAACGCGATCGGCGCCTGCGATTCGAAGAGCTCTCGAAGCTGGCGCAGGAGCTCGTCGTCGACCTTCTCGGTGGGAGCGAACGGGTACAGGAGCGTGATGTGGGCCGGGACGCCGCGCTGCGCGGACCAGTCGTACTGAGCGCGCCACTCCGAGACCAGCGGCTCGGCCTCCGGGACCGTGATCACGAGCGCGCTTTCAGGCATTCGCGAGACAGTACGCTGACTGCGTGAGCACCGCCGCGGAGCCGACGCGTTCGCTCCAGAAGGAGTGGTGGCTCCGGGCGCTCGCGGTGTTCCAGAGCCCGCGCGGGACGTTCGCGGCGCTGCGGGACGATTCTGCCGAGGCCGCCGAGGCGCGGCAGGAGCCGATCATGGCGATCGTCATCCTCGCCGGGATCGCCGGCGTGCTCACGACGTCGCTGGCCGGCCGGCTGCTCGACGACCCGAACAACGACGGGCTGAACGTCGCCATCTGGGCATTCCTCGGCGGGGCGTTCTACGGGCTTCTCGTCTTCTGGCTCGGCGGGCTCTTCGTCTACGCGATCGCGGCCGCGATGCGGGCTCGCGCCTCCTACCGGCAGGCGCGGCACATCGTGGGGCTCGCGATGGCGCCCGTTGCGCTCTCGCTGCTGACCGTGTGGCCGGTCCGGCTCGCGCTCTACGGCGAGGACGTCTTCCGCACGGGCGGCTCGGACGTCGGCGCCGGCGACAGGGTTTTCGAGGCGCTCATCGTGGGCTCCTTCGCCTGGTCGTTCGCGCTGGTCGCACTCGGGCTGATCGAGCTGCGGAGGAGCTCGAGCTCCTCCTCGGCCATCGCGTAGGTGTGCTCGTCGCCGGGGAAGGTGCCGTCGCGCACCTCCTCGGCGTAGTTCTCGAGCGCATCGCGGATCTCGCGCGAGAGATTCGCGTAACGCTTGACGAAGCGGGGTAGATGGCCCTCCGAGAGGCCGAGCAAGTCGTGGTAGACGAGAACCTGACCGTCCGTGTCGCGGCCGGCACCGATGCCGATTGTCGGCACCGTAAGCCGCCGCGTGACCTCGGCTGCCACCGGCGCTGGGACTGCCTCGAGGACGACTGCGAACGCGCCGGCCTCCTCGAGGGCGAGCGCGCCCTCGATCAGCTCAGCCGCGGCCTCGGCCGTCTTCCCTTGCGTCTTGAAGCCGCCCAGCTTCGTCGCCGACTGCGGTGTCAGGCCGACGTGGCCCATGACCGCGATTCCCGCGTCGACGATCGTCTTCACGCGCGAGACCATCGGACCGGCGCCCTCGAGCTTGATCGCGTCTGCGCCGGCCTCCTTGACGAAGCGGATCGCGTTCTCGAGTGCCTTCTCGTCGGAGACCTGGAACGAGCCGAACGGCATGTCGCCGATGACGATCGGATGCCTGGCCGCGCGCGAGACGGTGCGCGTCAGGAACAGCATCTCGTCCATCGTCACGGGGACGGTCGTGCCCTCGTAGCCGAGGACGACCATCGCAGCCGTGTCGCCGACGAGGATGATCTCGACGCCCGCGTCCTCGGCGAACCGCGCGCCGGGTGCGTCGTAAGCGGTGACCATGACGATCTTGTCGCCGCGCTGCTTCATAGCGGCGAGCTCGGGCAGCGGCAGCTTTCCCTTGGGCGGTGTGCTCACTTCTGGTCTCCTTCCAGGATCACGTTGTCGATCAAACGCGTCTTGCCGACGCGTACTGCTGCGGCCAGCACGCGCTGGCCGTTGAAGCTCGCTTCTTCGAGGTAGTCGATCTCGAGGCCACTGAGCAGTTCGCGCGCCCGCTCGGGATTCTTGGTCGCGAGTGCGCGAGGCAGCGCCAGCGCCGCTTCGCGCTCCTCGGGCAAGAGGTACGCGTTCCGTGACGAGAGCGCGAGCCCGTCCTCGTCGCGAACCGTCGCCACGACGCGGATCTCGAGGCCGAGATTCAGGTCGCGGACGAGCTGCTTGACGACCGCGGCCTGCTGCGCGTCCTTCTGGCCGAAGTAGGCGCGGTCCGGCCGAACGATGTTGAAGAGCTTCAGGCAGACGGTGGCCACGCCTCGGAAGTGGTCGGGACGGAATTCGCCCTCGAGTTGCCGGCCGAGCTCGCCGACGTCCACCCAGGTCGCGTAGCCGTCGGGGTACATCTCCTCGGCCGACGGGGCGAAGAGGACGTCGATGCCCGCCTCCTCGGCGAGCGTCGCGTCGCGCTTCTCGTCGCGCGGGTAACGGTCGAGGTCCTCGGCAGGACCGAACTGCGCCGGGTTGACGAAGAGACTCGCGACGACGACGTCGTTCTCCTCGCGGGCTGCGGCGAACAGCGCCAGGTGCCCTGCGTGGAAGGCGCCCATCGTCGGAACGAGGCCAACGGTGCCCTCGCTCTGGGGCAGCTCGGCGATCGTTCGGACGATCTTCATTGGACGGCCAGTTCCGCGGTCGCATCGGCCAGTGCGCGGTACAGCGGCTCGAGCTCGGGCAACCGCTCTCTGATCGCCTCGAGATGCGCTTCGACCGTCTCCCAGTCGCCGCGTACCGCGGGCCCGGTCAGCTCGAAGTCGTTCTCGATCACGCGCCGCATCAGCGGTAGAAGCGCGTCCGGTGGAGCGCCTGCGGCCTGCAAGAGGTCGGCCGCAGCCTGGTGCAGCGTGACGAGATAGCTCGCGGCGACCACCGCCCCGGCGTGGTAGAGGGCGCGCTCCGAGTCGTCGAGCACGAACGGCTCGAGCCCGAGCTCACGGGCGAGCCAAAAGCCGATCTCCCGGGCTTCCGCGCTCTCCCCGCTGACCGCCGCGTACGCGCCGTCCAGCTGCTCCGATCCGCGCGCTCGCGTGAACGACTGGAGCGGGTGCAGCCCGAAGCGCCGCACGTGCGGCTCGAGCGCCGACAGCGACGTCGCCCCGCTCGTGTGCCCGATCCACGGCCCTGTGGGAATCCCGGCAGCGACCTCCGCGATTGCCCGATCGGGCACGCAGAGCAGAACGAGGTCGGCTTCGTTGTCCGTCAGCTCGAAGCCGCGCTCGCGCAGCCTTGCGGCCGCCGCAGAGCCGACTCGGCCCGAGCCGATGATTCGGATCGTTTGCACCACCAGAAAGCTCCAGTTCCGTAACGGATACCGGGCAGCTCGAAGTCTACTCCGAGCATCCGGCTCTATGCCTAAACTCTCGCGGCGATGCCGATCTACGAGTACGTGTGCATGGAGTGCGAATCGCACTTCGAGGAGCTCGTCCGGAACGGAGAAGCGGTCAGCTGCCCGGACTGCGACGCCTCGAACGTGCGCAAGCAGTTCTCCGTGTTCGCCACTCACGGCACCGCCGAGCAGCCCTCCTTCGGCGGATCGATGCCATCAGGCGGCTGTTGCGGCGGGAGTTGTGGCTGCGGGCACTGAGCTAGACGCCTACGCGGCCGAGATCGCCGGCTGCACGCGGTGCCGTCTCTCGGAAGGACGCACTCAGGTCGTCTTCGGCGTCGGCAACCCCAAAGCCGAGCTGATGTTCGTCGGCGAGGCGCCAGGCTTCCACGAGGACAAGCAGGGCTACCCGTTCGTAGGCCAGGCCGGGAAGCTCCTCGACCAGCTCCTCGGCGGGATCGGCATGTCCCGCGAGGACGTGTACATCGCGAACGTGATCAAGTGCCGCCCGCCCGGAAACCGCGACCCGATGCCCGACGAGATCGAAGCCTGCGAGAGGCACCTCTTCCGCCAAGTCGAGCTGATTGAGCCGAAGCTCGTCGGAACCCTCGGCAATTTCGCGACGAAGCTCCTCTCGGGGAAGCCGACCGGAATCACGCGCGTCCACGGACAGGAGCAGCAGGTCGAGCTCGGCGGCCGCTGCGTGCTGCTGTACCCGCTCTACCACCCGGCAGCCGCGCTCTACACGCCTGCGATGCTGAGCGTCCTCCAGGAGGACTTCGCGCGGATCCCGGAACTGATCGGCCGCGTGCTCGAGCCCGTACCGGAGCCCGAGCCGCTGCTCGCTTCCGAGCCCGCCGTCCAGCTCGGCCTCTTCTAGCCTTCTCCCCGTGGCCGAGCTCCAGCTGGCCGAGTACGACTCTGCTTGGGCTGAGCGCTACGCGGTCGAGGCCGCCTTGATCGCGGGCGCCTTCGGTGAAACCGCGCGCCAGATCGAGCACGTTGGAAGCACCTCAGTCCCCGGGCTCGCGGGCAAGCCGACGATCGACATCGCGGTGGGAGTGGACGGGCTCGACGTCATCCCCGATCACACGGAGCCGATGGCGTCGGCGGGCTTCGTCTACCAGCTCGACGAGGATCGGCCCTGGGAGCGTCGTTTCGTGAAAGGCGACGGGTTCCCGCGTGAAGTGATCGTCCACGTCGTGGACCGGGAAGGGCCTCAGTGGCGCGACCTGATCCACTTCCGCGACGCACTCCGCAGCGACCCACGCCTGGCCGCCGAGTACGAAGAGCTCAAGCGTCGGCTGCTCGAGCGTGGTCGTTGGTACCGAGGCGTGGACAAGAAAGAGCTGATCGAAAGGGTCCTTGCAGAATGATCCTGCGACAGGAGTCGTCCTCGCCGGAGGAGACCGAGCGCATCGCCGCCGAGCTCGCGGCGGAGCTCGAGCCGGGCGACGTCGTCACCGTCTCCGGCGACCTCGGCTCGGGCAAGACGACGTTCGTCCGCGGCGCGTGCCGGGCGCTCGGCGTCGAGGGTCACGTGACGAGCCCCACCTTCACGGTCGGCCATCGGTACCTTGGGGTCGTCGATGTGTCTCACCTCGACCTGTACCGATTCCAGAGCGTCTCACCGGCGGAGTGGGGCGACCTTGAGCCGTACTTCGACGGAGCGGTGTGCTTCGTCGAGTGGCCCGAGGCGGCCGGGGACGAGCTGCCCGCTCCGCGCTTCCGCGTGCGGCTGCGGCACGCCGGAGCCGACCGACGGATGATCGAGATCGAACGTGCTGACGCTCGCGTTTGACACGGCGACGAACGTGGCCACGAGTGCGCTGGTCGAGGACGGCAAGCTGCTGGGCGAACGCAGCGGCACCCCCGGGCGGCTGCTCGAGGACGTGGACGACCTGCTGAGGAGCGCGGACGCCGAGCCCGGCGAGCTTGACCGGATCGTCGTCGGAACCGGGCCCGGGAGCTTCACGAGCCTGCGCATGGGTCTCGCCGCGAGCAGGACGCTCGCCTTCGCGCTCGACGCGCAGGTCGCAGGTGTCTCGACCCTCGAAGCGCTAGCCGCGGGCGCTCCCGCGGCGCTCCCGGTGATCGATGCGCGCCGCCGCGAGGTCTTCACGCTGATCGACGGCAAACCAGTCGCCGCAAGCCCGAGCGAGCTCGGCAGCAGCCTGTTGCAAGGGCGGACCTGCGTCGGCGACGGAGCCGTCCGGTACCGCGAGGTACTGGAGGCGGCCGGCGCCGAGATTCCGCCCGACGACAGCGAGCTGCACGTCCCGCGCGCGAGCGTGCACGCGCGCCTCGCCACCGACTTCGGGCCGGCCGAGCTCGTCGAGCCGATCTACGTCAGAGTGCCGGACGCCGACCGCAAGCGCGCATGACGATCGAGTACCGAAAGCTCAAACTGCGCGACCTGGGCGCGATCGAGGAGATCGAGCGCGCCTCGTACCCGACGCCCTGGTCGCGGTCGATGTTCGCCGGCGAGCTGGCGAAACCGTCCTCGATCTGCCTCGGCGCGGTCGATTCCGAGCACGATGAGCTCGTCGGCTACCTGATCATCTCGCGCTACGTCGACGCCTGGCACGTGATGAACATCGCCGTCGCGCCGACGTACCGGCGGCGCGGAATCGCGCGGGGCATGATGGAGCGCCTCTTCGAGGTCACCGCACGTGACGTCGAGCGCGGCTACACGCTCGAGGTGCGCGTCTCAAACGAGACGGCGATCCGCCTCTACGAAGCGCTCGGCTTCCGCGCCCGCGGGATCCGGCGCGGGTACTACACGGACAATCGCGAAGATGCCCTGGTTATGTGGCGGGACCCGGTCCGGGAACCCGCAAGCGCCTAATGCCCTTCCCGTCGGTTTGCGAGACGCAGATGGCGGGCGGAGCCGGGTTTTGCACGGGCGCAGCCCACGTGGCAGCGCCGAACGCGGATTGTGCAAATGAGGGGGCTCACGGGGGAACCATGGGTTCCCCCGTGCTGAACCGTGAAGACGCGCTGATCATGTGGCGGGATCCGGTGCGAGAGCCAGCGAGCGCCTAGTGCCCTTTTCCGTCGGCACGCGGAAACCGCCTTTTAGGCGGAGCCGGGCTTTGCCCGAGCGCAGCCCGCGTCGAGTTGGCACCCGGATACTGCGAAGGAGAGGGACCATGGGGGAACCATGGGTTCCCCCACGCGAGAGCGCTTGATCCTCGGGCTCGAGACGTCCTGCGACGAGACTGCCGCCGCTCTCGTCACCGAAGACGGCGAGATCCTCGCCAACGTCGTCTCCTCACAGGCGGAGCTGCACGCAAAATACGGCGGCGTCGTCCCCGAGGTCGCGTCTCGGCGCCACCTCGAGCTCGTCACGCCCGTCCTGCGCGAGGCGCTCGAGGAGGCCGGAGTCGGGCTCGACCGGGTCGAGCGGATCGCCGTGACCCAGGGGCCCGGGCTCATCGGAGCGCTGCTCGTCGGGCTCTCGGCTGCGAAGGCGCTCGCCTGGGCGCGGCGGTTGCCACTCGCTCCCGTCAACCACCTGCACGGGCATGTCGCCTCGCTGTACCTGGAACCGGCCGCGAAGCGGCCTGTCCGCGAACGCGGACCAGGGGAGGGGGTTCGGGGGAACCGGGAGGTTTCCCCGGCGCATCCGGTGGATCCACCCTTCCTCTGCCTGCTCGCGAGCGGCGGGCACACGCTGCTCCTCGACGTGCGCGACCGCGGCGGCTTCGACATCGTCGGGACGACGCTCGACGACGCCGCCGGCGAGGCGTTCGACAAGGGCGCGCGCCTACTCGGCCTCGGCTATCCCGGTGGGGCGGCGATCGACCGGCTGGCGCGGGAGGGCGACCCGCACGCGTACGAGTTTCCGATCGCGCGCGTTTCGGGTCTCGACTTCTCGTTCTCCGGGCTCAAGACCGCCCTCCTGTACAAGGTGCGCGAGCTCGACACGGATGAGCTGGACCGGCGGCGCGCCGATCTCGCGGCCTCGTACCAACGCGCGATCGTCACCGCACTCGTCGAAGGCGCCCAGGCCGCAGCCGAGCAGACCGGCGCCGATCGGATCGCGGTCGTCGGCGGCGTCGCAGCGAACTCCGAGCTGCGAGCCGCGCTCCCGGGGGCTGCGCTCGCACCGCCCGAGCTCTGCACCGACAACGCGGCCATGATCGCCTCGGCCGGGAGGTACGTCGAGGTGATCCCGTTCGCTCGTTATCTTGGGTTGGATGCGTATGCGTCTACGGCGGCGTGAAGCCCCGCAGCTGAGCTTGCTCGCAGGGCTTGCCCTGGCCGCGACGCTGCTGACGGTCGGCGCTGGCGCCGGGAGCGCCGGCCACGAGCAAGAGGGTCAGTCGGCGTCCTCATGGCGCGGGCTTGTCGGTAGCCCTCGCGAGCAGGTCGCGGTGGGGCAGCGCGTGATCGTCGTGCTGAACAGCCCGTCGCTGGCCGATCGGATGGCGGCGGCGGGGGGACAGGCGACCGAGTCGCAGCAGCGCCGCTGGACCGCAGCGGCGCTCGCCGCGGACAACCTCCTCATCGCGCGGCTCGCGCAGGACGGCGTGCTCGTGCGGCCCGAGCACCGCTACGGGCGCGTCCTCACGGGTTTCTCGGCGCCGCTCGACCCGCGGGCTATCGCCTTCCTCGAGCGCGCCCCCGAAGTGGCGGGCGTCTATCCCGTCCGCGTCACGTATCCAGCCTCGGTCTCGTCGACCCTGATCGAGAAAAGCGGACTCGCGCCGGGCGTGGCGAGCCGGCCTGACGTCAGCCTGCCCGGGGTCAACGGGCGCGGCGTGACGATCGCGCTGCTCGACACGGGCGTCGACGCCAACCACCCGTACGTGCTCGGCCAGGTCTCGAGCGGGTACGACGTCGTCGGCAACACCCGCAACGCGGGGGCGCGCCACAGCCCGGACGACCCGACGCGGCTCGAGCGGCACGGGACGCAGATGGCCGGCCTCCTCGTCGGCTCCGAGGGGCCCGGGAAGATGAACGGGGTCGCTCCGGGTGCGACGGTGTTGCCGATCCGGGTCGCCGGCTGGCAGCCCGAGGCGAGCGGGCGCTGGGCGGTGTATGGGCGCACCGACCAGCTGATCGCCGGGCTCGAGCGCGCCGTCGACCCGAACCTGGACGGCGTCGCGCTCGACGCGGCGCGGATCGCGCTCATCGGCGTCGCCGAGCCGTTCGCCGCCTTCGAGGACAGCCCGTCTGCCCGGGCGGTCGCCGGTGCGCTCCGGCTGGACACGCTCGTGGTCGCTCCCGCGGGCAACGACGGCCGCGCGGGGCCGGGCTACGGAAGCATCTCGGGGCCCGGTGGGTCCCGCGCGGCGCTGACCGTCGGCGCCGCCGACCTCCGTGACTCCTCAGCTTCGGTGCGCGTCGTGTGCCGGGTCGGGCTCGGCACGCTCTTCGACCAACGCGTCCCGCTGGCCGGAGCGGTCGCACCGACCTCGGACCAAACGGTTCCGCTGGCGCTTCCACGCCTGCGGCCGGCCGAGCTCACGCAGGGTGCGCCGCCGAGCCTGGACGAGTTCTTCTCGAAGGACGGGCTCAGCCTCGTCGCCGGCCGTGCTGCTCTCGTCCCGGCCGGCAACGATCCCGGGTACGCCGCGGCTCAGGCGGCGAAGGCAGGCGCCTCGTCGGTCGTCCTCTACGGCGATGCGCTCCCCAGCGGGGGGATCGGCCTCGACGACGGCGTCACGGTGCCTGTCGTCGGGCTGCCGTCCGCGGTTGGAAAGCGCTTGGCCGATGAGCTCGAGGCCGGGCATATCGTGGTCGCGTCGATCGGACGGCCGAGCTCGGACGCGAGCCCCACGGCCGACGGGGTCGCGCCGTTCTCGTCCCACGGGCTCGCGTTCGACGGCTTCGTGAAGCCGGACCTCGTCGCACCAGGCGTCGGCTTGTTGACCGCGGATCCGGGGAAGGCGGAGGACGGCTCGGCCCGCTACTCGAGCATCAGCGGAACGAGCGCCGCGTCCGCGATCGTCGCCGGCTCGGCGGCGCTGCTCGCGCAGGCCAGGCCGAATCTGGACGCATCGGCGCTGAAGGGCCTGCTCGCTGGATCCGCGAGGTTCCTCCCCCGCGAGTCGGTGGCGGCGCAGGGCGCCGGGCTGCTCGACATCGGGGCCACCTCGGCCGGAGAGGTGGCGGCGCTCCCCACGACCCTCAGCTTCGGGCGGGCGGCGCGCGGGTCGGGCTGGCACGCCACGCGGAGGCTCGTGGTGCGCAACCTTTCGTCCCGCCGGCTCATGGTCGAGTTCGCGGCCGACCGCCGAGACCGGGGCGGCGCACGCGCGCTCGTGTTCGCCTTCGCGCCGTCGCAGGTGCGGATCAGGCCGCACGGCATCGCGACCGTCTACGTCGCTGTGCGCGCTCTGGCGCCGATGGGCGATCCGATCGAAGGCCTGCTCACGATCCGGCCTCGCGGGAGCAACGCGGTCCACGTCCCGTGGCTGGTCACAGTGCGCCCGCGCCACGACGGGCTGCTCTCGTCGATGCGGCTGTCCAACCGGGCTTTCAGCCCGTCCGACACGGCGCCCGCAGTGCTCTCGTTCCAGGCCGGGCGCATCGCCGCGGGCGGCCAGCTCGAGCCGGTCGCGCTACTCGTGCTCCACCTCCGCGGAAGCGACGGCTCCAAGCTCGGCATCCTCGCGCAGCTCCGCGACCTCCTGCCCGGCCGCTTCGCCTTCGGCCTGACGGGCCGCGACGCGAATGGCGACACCCTCGAGCCGGGCAAGTACCGGCTCCTGCTCACGGCGTATCCGACCGGACAGGGCCCGCCGACGGAGGCGGTCGTGCCGTTCACCATTCGGTGACTCGTGCGCACCGGCTTATACTCGCCGCCGGAACTTCCCTTCATTTGCAGCCGATTCAAGGAGTGACTTCGTGACCATCGTTGCGGCACCCGTCTCCCATCTCCGCGAGAACCCGTTCGAGATCGCCCAGCAGCAGCTTCACCGGGTCGCAGACACCTTCAAGATCGACCCGAACCTGATTGCGGTCCTCAAAGAGTGCAAGAAAGCGGTCGTCGTCTCGGTGCCGGTGGTCATGGACGACGGGACGGTCCACGCATTCGAGGGCTACCGGGTCACGCACAACATCGCGCGCGGCCCGTCCAAGGGCGGCATCCGCTACCACCCGGACGTGACGCTCGACGAGGTCAAGTCGCTCGCGATGTGGATGACCTGGAAGTGCGCGCTCATGAACATTCCGTTCGGGGGCGCGAAAGGCGGCATCGCGTGCAACCCGAAGCAGCTGTCGGAGGTCGAGCTGCAGAAGATGACGCGCCGCTACACATCCGAGATCATCAACGAGATCGGGCCCGAGAAGGACATCCCGGCTCCGGACGTGGGGACGGACGGGCGCGTAATGGCCTGGATCTTCGACACGTACTCGATGAACAAGGGCCACTCGGTGCTCGGCGTCGTGACGGGCAAGCCGCTGAACATCGGCGGCTCCCTCGGGCGGCTCGAGGCGACGGCCCGCGGCGCGCTGTACATCATTCGCGAAGCCGTCAGGAAGCAGGGCGCGACGATCGCCGGGCAGCGGGTCGTGGTCGAGGGCTTCGGAAACGTGGGCATGTACCTCTCGCGATTCCTTGCGCAGGAGGGCGCCACGGTTCTCGCCGTCTCCGACTCGACCGGAGGCGTCTACAACTCGAAGGGGATCGACGTCGAGACCGCGATCGCGCACAAGCAGGAGACCGG
>JBKPQP010000258.1:0-4366 GCA_046734155.1 Actinomycetota bacterium
CCTAACCGGTGTGCACCCGAAGGGCGGTCTCGCGGGGGCGGTCGGCACTCTCGCGGTGATCGCAGCCTCGTTCTCGTACGCGGTCGGAACGCTCTACACGCAGGGGATTCTCGACGACGTGCGGAACGACGTCCTCGCTGCTGCCTCGATCACGTGGGGCGCTATCTGGCTGGCGCCGCTCGGGATCGCGCAGGGCCCGGGCCATCTGCCGAGCTGGGGTGTGATCGCCGCCGTACTGGCGTTGGCGCTGGGAGGCACCGTCGCCGGCCAGCTCATCTACTTCCGGATGATCTACCGGTACGGATCGGCGCGGGCGAGCCTCGTCGTCTACCTGCTTCCGGTGACCGCGCTCTTCTATGGGGCTCTGCTCCTCGACGAGACGATTACCGCATCGGCGATCGTTGGCCTCGTCCTGATCCTGACAGGGACCGCGCTCGGATCCGGCCTGATCCGGCTGGCGCGCCGTGCACCCGTTACCGCCTCGCCGTGACCGACCCGATCCTCGGAGATGGCTTTCGGCTCCGCCGAGCGACTCTGGACGACGTCGACTTTCTAGCCGGGCTCGCCGGCCACGACGACGTCGAGCCGTTCCTCAGCGTCCGGCGGGCGCGTGACCCAGACCGAGTGCGCGAGGAGGTCGACCGCTCACTCGCCGAGCCGCAGGAGACCGGCCGGTTCGTGATCGAGGTCGAGGACGGCGGCGAATGGCGCCGCGCCGGTTCGATGGGCTTCGACCTCGCGAACAAGCGGAACCGGATCGTCAACCTCGGCGGGCTCGCCGTTCATCCCGACTACCGCGGCCGCAAGCTCTCGGACGAAGCCGCCCGTCTCTTCCAGCGCCACCTGTTGCTCGACCTCGACTTCCACCGGCTCCAGCTCGAGATCTACGGCTTCAACGAGCGGGCGATCGAACACGCCGAGCGGTCCGGCTTCGTGCGCGAGGGAGTTAAGCGCAAGGCCTACTGGCGCCATGGCGAGTGGGCCGACGGCGTGCAGTTCGGGCTCGTGCAGGAGGACCTGGAGGAGTACTAGGCGCGAACGGTCTTGCTGAGGTTCGCCAGGTGCTCCTTGTCGGCGCCGATCTTCGCGCGGAAGAGCGCCTTCTTGGGCGGTGCCGTGCGCACGAGCTTGAACGTCGAGCGCCTCGTCGTCCTCACGCGTCCGATCGTCACCCATCGCGAGCCCTTCTTCCGCTGGATGAGGACGACTCGCTTCACGTGCTTGGGACCGACGGTGCCGTTCAGATAGACCTTCCCGCTCCGGCGCTTGCCCGTGAGCGTGATCTTGTGCTTGACGAGCACGACCGTGGTCGGGAACAGCCCACCGAAGCCGGCCTGGTAAGTCGTCCGCATGGTGGGCTTGACCGGCGCTCTGAAGTTCCCGGCGCCGTCGGTCATCGCGGACGGCAAGGGCGTGAAGGCCGGAGCTCCGATCGGCTGCGCCGCGAGCGTCACGGGCTGTCCGATCTGCGGCACTCCGCCGCGCGATGCGTTCCCGGAAAGAACTGTGCTCTTGCCGAAGACGACGGTCTTCGGTGCGGCCAGGAACGAGAGTGCGGGTGGCAGAGGCGCGGGTGCGCTGTCGTATGTGACCGTGAGTGAGCTGATCCGCGGCGTCGCCGTCCCGTCGGCCGACTGCAGGTCGAAGGCGGCTTTCAGAGCCTGGTGCGAGGCGGCGGGGATGGCGGCCAAGTCGAGCGTCGTCGTACCGGAGACGAGAGGCGCGGTCGCGACCGGCTGCCCGGTCGTGGCGTCGAGCAGGCGAACCGTCGCCGAGCCCGAGCCGCCGCCGCCCGGCGCGAAGATGTTCATCGTCGCGGTCAGCGTGCGCCAGGCGTTGACGACACGGCCGGACGACGGGCCGATCGCCGTCGTCGTCGCGCTGCCCGACGACGAGAAGCTGACCGGCGCATGGGTGAGCTCGACCTTGTCCAGCACCGGCGCGTCGAGAGGCGCGGAGAGGCGCGCCTGCCAGCGGACGCCGTGCACGGTGAGCAGGAAGTTGAGCGCCTCAGTCCCACTGGAGACGGTGACCGGGAAGTAGTCCGACCAGAACTCGTCGCCGTTCGCCGAGTACGGCTGCAGGAAGCTCACCCAGAGCGTGACGCCGCTACCGGTCGAGATGCGCGCGATCTGACGGAAGTCGCGGTTGGTCGTGGTCGCATCGCCGAGCTGGTACGTCGCCCAGCCGCTCGGAATCCCCGGCTGCGGCGAGACGGGAGTCGGATATGGGGTCGTGGCATGCTCGCCGCGCGTGCGGCCGCTCCGGTCGACACCGCTCGTCCAGACGTGGAGCATCGAGCCGTCGACGACGAGCCCGGTCGGCTGGATGCCTGACTCGTCGCTCGTGTAGGCAGCGAGGCTCGGATCGAGGACGACGCCGCGCTTCGTCCAGGCGATGCCATCGCTCGATGTCGCGTAGCCGACGCGCTCGATCTTCGTCCCGAAGAGCGTCTCGACGCCCGTGTACAGCATGCGGTAGTCGCCGGCGGCCACCTTCACGACGACGGGATCCTTGACCGACGTCGCGTCGAACTCGGTTCCGGCACCTAGGTCGACGACCGGTGCGGCGCCGCGCGTGTACGGGCCGTTCGGAGTGCTCGACGTTGCACGGCCGATCTTCGCGACCTCATTCGAGTCCAGGCCTGTGTAGTACATGACATACGTGGACCCATCCTTGAGCACCGATGGATGCGCGACGGCACTCGCGTCGAAGCCCGATCCGTCGCCCGCGAGCACCTGGCTGCGCGCCGACCACGAGCTGTTGTTGGGCAGCTTCGTAGCCGCGTCCTCTGGCGTCGACGCGTAGCCGATCGACCGCGTTCCGCCGGAGCTGAGGCCCGTGAAGAAGAGGTGATAGATCCCGGAATCGTCGAGCACGCTCGGGTCACGCTGACCGCCGTTGTCGAAGGCGGCCGAGTTCCCGAGTCCGAACAGCGCGCCGCCGTCGGGCGGCGAGACGGACACCTTCGTCCACGCGCTTCCGTTGGCCGACGTTGCCTCGCCGAGGCGCGGCTTGAAGTCGCTGCCTCTCGCGCCCGAGTAGAAGCCGACGAACTTCGTCGACGCGCCCGTCGGCGCCGCCACGGACAGCCCCGAGACCTGGCGACCGTCGAACGCTGTTCCGAGAGCTCCGATGTCCAACGTGGAGCCGCCGGTAAGTGCGCCGTTGACCTTGCCGAACGACGAGCCGTTGGTCGAGGTCGCAAGCCCGATGCGGGTGTGGAAGTTGCCGTTCGCGTCGATCGTGTTCCCCGAGTAGTAGAGCTTGTACGGCGCGGGCGTCCCCGGGTCCTGGAGGACGTCCGGGCCGTTCAGGTTCGAATAGTCGAAGTTCTGCTGCGAGCCCGACGGGTTGAGCGCCGGGCTGGGCCCGGCCCACGTGACGCCGTCGCTCGAGGACGTGCCCATGATCTTCGTCTGGAAGACACCCTGGCCCACCAGCTTGCGGCCGGTGAGGAGCATCGAGTATCCGGTTGAGGTCTTCCAGACGGTCGGGGCGAAGGCTCCGAACGCGGTGTTCGCGCTCACGCCCGGGTCCTCCGGAGCGATCACCTTGCCGCCCTTTGACCAGTTGATGCCGTCCGCAGACGTCGCATAGGCGACGCGCTTCTTGCTCGAGTCGTCGCCCGTGTACCACATCTTCCAGGTCGATCCGTCCTTGAGGACGCTCGGATCGCCGGCGCTGAAGCTGTCGGCGGAGCCGGCCGGCCCGTGCGTGAGCACGGCAAGCGGGAGCTGTCCCGGGCCTGGGTACTTGACCCAGGAGATGCCGTCCGTCGACGTCGCGTAGCCGATCGCGCCGAAGACACCGGCCCGACCCGAGTACCACATCCGGTAGGGAGCCGTCGGGTCGGAGGGGTCGTAGACGACATCCGGGCCGTACACACCGTCTGCGTCGAACGACAGCGGGCTGCCCTGCAGGACGGGCGCGCCGCCGTTGCCGCGCGCCCAGGTCGTCCCGTTGGTCGAGGTGGCGACGAAGATCGCCGACCGCCCTCCGTCCTCCGGCGTGCCCGAATACCACATGACGTACGTCGAGCCGACCTTGGCGAGAGACGGGTCGTCGACGTTGTCGCTGTCGAGCGCAGCTGAGGCCGTCGGGCCGATGACGGGTCCGGCGGCCTGAGTCAAAGGAAGCAGCGTGAGGGGCAGGCTCAACGTCGCCGCGGTTCCCGAGCCGGTGCGACTGAGCGTCCCCACGCCGATCGGCGGGAAGGTGACGGCCTGGTGCGTGACACCGTTGGCGAAGTCCGTGTCCGTGTCCCAGGCGGTCACGCCCGGCAGTCCGTTCGTCGTCAGCCGCAGGCCGCCCTGCGCGTCGAGAGTCGTGTTCGTGAGCGGCTGCTGGAGGCAGCTCGGGTCGA
>JBKPQP010000259.1:0-3058 GCA_046734155.1 Actinomycetota bacterium
TGACCCAACGGGTGCCCGACGTCGCGGTGCTGATCTTCACGGCCTACAGCGAGCGCAGCCTGCTCGGGCGCGGCCTCGAGTCGGGCGCGAAGGGCTACATCCTCAAGGAGGCCCCGCACCAGACGCTGCTGAAGGCGATCGACAAGATCGTGGCGGGCGAGGGCTTTGTCGACCCCGCGCTGATGCCGGCCTTCCTCTCCGGCGACCGCGAGGACATGCTCACCGCGCGCGAGCGCGAGATCTTGCAGCTGCTCGCGGACGGGATGTCGAACGCCGACGTGGCCGGCCGGCTCTTCATCAGCCAGGAGACGGTCAAGAGCCACGTGCGTCACATCCTCACGAAGCTCGAGGCCGACACGCGAACGCATGCCGTCGCAATTGCGCTTCGCGACGCGATCATCGACTAAGGCATCGCTTGCGATGCTGCTCAGGACGCACGGGCTTTGCCCGCGCGTCCGTCTGAAATGACCAGCCGGCCCTCAAAGACGCGCAGTGCTACTAGAGCGGCGCTGTTGGTCGCCGTCGTGGCGGCCGGGGCGATCGTGTCCCTCGTGGGGCTCGCGGTGGGGTCGAGCGGGCTCGCCTTCGTCGGCCTCGGCGTCGCGATCGTCGGCGCCGCGGGCTTCGCGCTGCACCTGATCGTCACCGAGCGGCGCCGGCACGAGGTCGTCGAGGAGGAGCTGACGGCGCAGTCGAGCTTCCTCGAGTCGCTGGTCGAGTCGATGGGGCGCATCGCCGCCGCCCACGACCCGGACGACGTGCTCGACCGGACGCGGCGCGAAGCGAACGGCCTCTTCGACGCCACCGCGTCAATTCTCTCGCCCGGCCAGCGCGGCATGGACGAAGCGGTCGTGCTTCCCTTGCGCATCCGCGGGGAGGCGATCGGCTCGCTGCAGCTCGTGCGGTCTCATCCACTCGACCGCGAGGAGCTCGCCCGCGCGACCCTGCTCGCCGACTTCACCTGCCGCGCCGTCGAAAACGCTCGCCTGCTCGACGAGGCGCAGGTGCGCGAAGCGGAGCGCGCGCGGCTCTCCGACCAGCTGATCACTGCAGAGCAGGAGGAGCGGCGGCGGCTGGCGCTCTTCCTCCACGACGGGCCGGTGCAGTCCCTGTCGGGGATCAGCCTGATGCTCGACGCCGTGATCGACTCGCTCGAAGGCGGACGGCTCGAGGAGGCGACCTCGGTGCTCGACTCGGCGCTCCAGCGGCACCGGGACACGATCCGCTCGTTGCGCGACCTCTCGTTCAACATCGAGCCGGTCGTGCTGCGCGACCAGGGCTTCGGGCCCGCAGTGCAGGCGTTCGCGGAGCAGGTGGGCCTCACCCATCGCATCCAGGTCGACCTCGACGTCGACGCCGCCGAGGGACTGGCGGAGAACGTGCGCGTGACGATCTACCAGATCATCCGCGACACCGTGAACCAGGCAATCCACCGCGGGCCTCCGTCGAGGATCTCGATTACGGTCGCGGAGGGCGAGGAAGGGACGGTCGAGACCGTGATCGCGGACGACGGCGCAGGCGAGCGGCGGCGTGCGAGCTTCGAGGACATCGAGGAGCGCGCCCGGACGCTCAGCGGGCGCCTCGACGTGGAAGCCGGCGAGGACGGCGGCACCGAGGTGCGCGTCGTGCTGCCGTCCTACGTGGCGCACGGTTAGTCTGTTGTTTGTGGAGGAGAACGGGCAGCGACCGCTGACGCATCTCCGCTTCGTCTGGACCGCGAACGGCTACGAGCTTCGCGAGCGCGACGGCAACGTGCCCGGCGTGGGCGACGAAGTCGAGGAGGGCGAGGAACGCCTGAGCGTGACCAAGGTCGCCCCCTCCCCGCTCCCGGGCGACTCGCGCCGCTGCGCCTACCTGCAGCCGCTCAGCTGAGCGCTGATTCGGCAGCCGTAAGGCCGAGGACGAGCGCCGAGGCGAGACCGCTCGCGTAGCCACCGGTCGAGATGCCGCCCGCGTCGACGCCGGCTGCGTAGACGCCGTCAACCGGTGCGGCCTGGTCATCGAGCACCCGTGCGTGCTGGTCGATTCGCAGGCCGCCGATCGTGTGCGTGATCGCAGCGGCGACGCGCGTTGCGACGACGGCCTGCTGCGGCGGCGTGAACGGGAGGTCGGCCGGGTCGGTGCGCGTGGGAGCCTGCGCGACGAGGGCGCGGACGGTTCCGTAGCGGACGCGCTCGTCCAGGGCCTCCTCGTCGAAGAGGTACCAGGCCCGTGCGCCCGGCTGGTGCGCCGTCGCCTGGACGAGGTCGAGCTCCGACCACGAGACGGCGTTGTGGTCGAAGAACTCCTCGCCGTCGTCGTTGAAGATCCGCGAGTAGCGGCCGAAGACCTGGGCGAGCGAGACGAACTCGTCGTCGCCGAACTCGACGTCGGCCATGTTGCGGCCGTAGAACTCGTCGAGGCCGTCGGAGAGCGCAGCGCCCCTTGCAAGGGCGAGCTTGAGCCCGTCGCCTGAGCTCCAGGGGTTCGCCCGCACCCGCAAGGGCGCCGCCGGCTTCACGTACCGGTCGACGAGTCCCGGATCGCCCTGGAACCCGCCGGTCGCCAGCACGAGCGGGCCTCCAGGGTCTGTCCCTGCGTCTGTCACCGGGTGTTCGAAACGGACCTCACCCGCGGCTCGGACCAGCGCGTCCGTCAGGCCGGCGGTGTCGAAGCGGACGCCCGTCGTCAGCGGGTTTCCCGTCTCGCGCTCCAGAACGGGCGCGCCTAGCGATTCGAGCCACTCGACCCCCTCGTCGAGCCGGTCGAACACCAGGCGTTGCAACCGCTCGTCGCCCGTCGGGCACTGCGCCCGGAACTCCTCGAAGGAGCGGTAGCGCCAGACCACGCCGCTCGAGAGCAGCATCGACCCGCCCGGCCGCGAGCCCTTCTCCAGCACCACCGGCAATGCCCCGAGCTCCCGCGCGCGGGCGGCCGTACAGAGGCCGGCCATGCCGGCGCCTGCAATTACCACTAAGTCAGCGAGAAGGTCGGCTTGTGCTCGACGTACTCGACCTTGACGCGCTCGGGGCCCCAGACGAACACGGCGTACGTGTTCGCCGCGTCCACGATGTCGGCG